>JAFQWS010000067.1 GCA_017407305.1 Clostridia bacterium | reverse complement strand
TTTTTGAAAAGTATCATCCGGACGAAATTGCTTTGGAAGAATTGTTTTTCAACACCAACACGACAACTGCAATCAACGTTGCACAAGCAAGAGGAATTATTTTGCTTGCGGCAATTCACTACTGTGGAAGATTGTACGAATACACACCCCTTCAAATCAAAATGGCAATGACCGGTTATGGCAGAGCCGACAAAAAACAAATTCAAGAAATGGTAAAAAGATATTTGAATTTGGACAAAATTCCCAAACCTGACGACGCAGCAGACGGTTTGGCAGTGGCATTGACGCACTTGCAATCGGCAAGCGTTTTCAAAGAAGACTTTGCTATAAAATAAAGGAGTAAAAATGTTTGATTTCATTTGTGGAGAAATTGTAGAAGTGTCGGAAAATTCCGTCGTTGTCAAAAACAACGACATAGGCTTTTCTTTGCTCGTATCTCAAAACACGTTGTCCGTTTGCAGTGTGGGAAAACAAATTCAACTTTTCACTCATTTGGCAGTCCGTGAAGACGGTTGGACGTTGTATGGTTTTTCCACAAAGACAGAAAGGAATATGTTTTTGCAACTTGTTACCGTTTCAGGAGTGGGGCCCAAGGTGGCAATTTCAATTTTGTCGGCAACTACACCGGAAATTTTGGCAAATGCAATCGTTGCCAGCAACACATCGGCTTTGTGTTCAATCAAAGGATTGGGCAAAAAGACCAGTGAACGAATTATTTTGGAATTACGCGAAAAAGTGACGGCATTTTGCAAAGAAGTTGCCAAAATTCAACTTTCCCCCGAACAAAAAGAGGCTTTGGGAGTTTTGGTTTCTTTGGGCTGTTCCACAAACGACGCAACCGATAGAGTAAAACTTGCCGTGGAAAATGGTGCAAACACGGTGCAAGAAATTATCAACGCATCATTGAGAATGAGATAGTATGGACGATTTGATTATCAGTACAATGTTGGACGGCGAAGGCGACAGCGAAAACCTTTTGCGTCCCAAAACAATGGATGAATATATCGGTCAAGAAACAATTAAAAACAACTTGATGGTTTATATTCAAGCAACCAAAAAACGTGGTGACAATTTGGACCACGTCCTTTTGTATGGCCCTCCCGGATTGGGAAAAACCACTTTGGCACACATCATTTCCAACGAATTGGGGGTTCCAATCACAGTTACAAGTGGCACAGCAATTCCCACAAAATTTGAAATGTCGGCAATTTTGTCAAAACTTCAACACAACGAAGTGCTTTTTATTGATGAAATTCATCGTTTGCCTTCTTCCTTGGAAGAAATTTTGTACCCTGCAATGGAAGACTTCAAACTTGATTTTGTCACAGGCAAAGGTCTTGCGGCATCATCTGTAAACGTTCCTGTGGAAAAATTTACACTTATCGGTGCAACCACCAAAGCAGGAAATTTGGCGGCACCTTTGAGAGATAGATTTGGTATGCAAATGCGTCTTGTACCCTATACACAAGACGAATTGAAACAAATCGTAATCAATTCTGCAAGACGTTTGCACGTTGAAATTGAAGAGGAAGCAGCCTTGGAAATTGCCAAACGAAGCCGTCAAACGCCTCGTATTGCAAACAGAATTTTGCGCAGAGTACGAGATTTTGCAGAAGTCTTTTCCGGTGGTGTAATCAATTTGGAAATAACCAAACTTTCTTTGGAAAGGATGCAAATTGACCCTTTGGGATTGGACAGCGTTGACAAAAACTTGATTGTCACACTCATTACAAAATTCAATGGTGGCCCTGTTGGACTCAACACTTTGGCAAGTGCAACGGGCGAAGATGCTTTGACCATTGAAGAAGTGTACGAACCTTATTTGATGCAATTGGGATTTATTGCACGTTCTCCTCGTGGCAGAGTGTGTATGCCCAACGCCTACAAACATTACAAAATAAAACCTACAAAAGAACAAATGGCACAAATGTCTTTGTTCGATTTGGAAGAAAATGAAAACAAGTGATTTTTACTACGATTTACCCCAAGAATTGATTGCTCAACACCCTGTCGAACCTCGTGACAGTTCCCGATTGCTTGTCTATGACAGACATAGTAATTCAATTGAGCATAAAAACTTCTTCAATTTGCCCGATTTTTTGCAAAAAGGAGACGTTTTGGTGGTAAACAATACAAAAGTTATACCCGCAAGAATTTTTGGCAATAAAATTCCCACAGGTGGCAAAATTGAATTTTTGTTGCTTAAACGCATTGATTACACCCATTGGGAAGTGTTGACAAAACCCGGTCGCATTGCAAAAGTTGGCAGTCAATTTGACTTTGGTGGCAAAATGACGGCAACAATTTTAGACATTATTGAAGGTGGCGTGCGCATTGTTGAATTTAGTTTTGACGGTGTGTTTGAAGACATTTTATCTCAAATTGGCGAAATGCCTTTGCCCC
>JAFQWS010000066.1 GCA_017407305.1 Clostridia bacterium | reverse complement strand
TCTGGTAAATGCCTTATTGCACGCACTAGACAACCTCAGTGGTATCAATGGCGTTATGCGACCGGGCATTGTGCATCGTTTGGACAAGGATACAACGGGTCTTTTGGTGGTGGCAAAAAATGACGTCGCTCACGCAAGTTTGGCAAAACAAATTCAAACAAAGACGTGCAAACGCATTTATTGGGCGTTGGTGGAAGGTGTTGTCAAACAAGACAATGGTGTTGTGGATTTGCCAATTGGTCGCGACAAAAAAGACCGAAAGAAAATGGCAATCACACCCGACGGAAGAAGTGCTGTCACCCTTTGGCAAGTGGTTGCTCGTTTTCAAGAGCATACGTTGGTGCAATTCGAATTGAAAACTGGTCGCACTCACCAAATTAGAGTTCACGCAAAATCTTTGGGACATCCCGTTGTTGGTGATGCCAAATATGGTTACAAAAAACAAAAATTCAATTTGGATGGGCAGTTGCTTCATGCACGACAAATTTCATTTTGTCACCCCAATACGGGCGAAAATATGACTTTTGAAGCACCTTTGCCCCAAGATTTTCAAAATATTCTAGATAAGTTGTCAAAATAGACCTTTACGAATACATTTTAAGGTGGTATAATTGCTTTACTATGAAAGACCTTTTGACTTTATTGAATTGTGACAAAGACACAATCATCAACATTTTGAACACTGCAACACAAATGCGTCGTTTGGTGACCTCCATCAACAAAAAAGCCCCTCAACTTTTGGGGCAAACGGTTGTTGGTATGTTTGAAAAAGAGTGTTTGTCCAGCAACACGTTGGATCTTGCCTGCAAGTATTTGTCGGGCAATTACGTTTCCAGTCATCCCGACCAAAATTGGTTGGAAATGGCTCGTGCTTTTGATGCAATGGGAGCAAACGTTGTGGCAGTGCAAAACCAAAACGACAGTTTTTTGGAAGCGCTTTCCCAAGTTTCCAAAGCATCCATCATCAACATGGGTAGCAAAATGTACAATCCTGTAAGAGCATTGACAATTTTGATGGTGCTCAAAAACAAATTGGATGGTTTGCAAAATATTTGTGTTGGTGCCATCGGAAACGGAGACGTCAACGTCATGGCAGAACTTGACTATTGCTTGGGATTGTTTGGCTCCAATTTGGTTTGGTACTTGCCCAAAGACGACATTTCCACCCCCAGACGTGGTGTCGTTTTGCACGATTTGAAAAACGTATTTTCCGGTGCAGATGCCATTTTGGATTTGGGATTGTCACCTTTTGCCCATGCCGAAAGATATTATGGAAGCAATTTTGGCATCAGCAAAGATTATTTTGACTTTGCTCGTATTGATGCTCCTTTGATTGGTAGCAGAAATTACGTCGAAAAAAGAGGTGTTATCGAATATTTGCACAATACCGTTAACACCGAACATTCTTGTTATATTGCCATTTGCATGGCTTTGTTGTATATCAAAACGAAAACAAACTGAGGTAGAAAATGAAAAATATACTTGAAAAAATTATTTTGGCATCACTTGTCGTTGCAATGATTACTGCAATTTTGGGTTTGGTTTTGCCCAACGTAACACTTGTTACCATTTCCTTGATTGTCTTGATGGCAGTGTCCGTCGTGTTTGGCGTGACACAAGTTGTGGCATACTTAAACGCAATGGGACAACCTGACGAAACACAACAACTGATCATGATGATTGTCAGTTTTGTCGTTTGCATCACAATCATTGTGTTGTCAATCTTCACGTTTACAGGCAAATTGTTCAATTTGTATTAAGCAATTCGCTGTGTGCACAAGGTTGCACAATTACCGAATAATAGGTTAAATAGTTTACAAAGCCGGGCATACTTTTGCTCGGTTTTTTTACGTTCTTTTTTTGGGTGTAGTCAACTGCAACTTTGCCACCTTGTTGTGCTTGTGAATAAAAAGCACAAATTTCAGCAGAAATTACAATTACGTTTTCGGGAATTTTCTTTTTGTTGGGATTTTGAATTATGCAGTGGGACGAGTGAATTTTTTGCGTGTGCAACCACATATCGTCAGGGGATGCACTTTTTGTCAAATTGTCGTTTTGAATGTTGTTTTTGCCCACCAACAACGTCCATCCGTCAATGTTAAACGACATTGGTTTGCCACTGGGAGTGGTGGCTTTTTTGTCTTTTGATTGTTTTTTAATCAATCCCAAATTGGATAATTCTGCAACGATTTCTTCCAAGTCGCTTTGCTCGGTGCAAAAAGAAAGGTTGCTTTTTATCGTTTCCAAATAAGCCAAAAGTTTTTTGTTTTCTTCCAACAATTTTGTGTTGTATTCCAACGAACTTTTTTGTTTTTGGTACTTTTTGTAGTAAATTTGAGCATTTTTTTGGGGAGAATAACGTTTGTCCAAAGCAATTTCCAATTTTGGACAATCTTCAGAATAAAAGTCATCCACAACGACTTTTTCATCCCCAGGCTTTATTTTGTAAAGATTTGCCAACAGCAAATCCCCCATTTTTTTTGTGGAGTCAAAATTGTTTGCATCAAGCAAGGCTTGTCCTTGAATTGCAATTTTCTTTTGCGTTCTGCCAATTGCGTTTTTGACAACGGTGTTTACCGATTTTGCCTTGCTTTTAAATCTCGACTGCTTGTCCGTCATATAGAAAAATTCGTCACAGGCTTGATTGAAGGAGTTGAAAAACACCTTTTGTCCACCAATGGAAAGGTAGTCAAAAGGACACAATTCAAAAATTTGTCCGTTGCGATAGACAACGTTGGCTTTTCCAGATTTTACCTTTTGCAAAAATTGTTGCAATGCCGTTGCACAAAGCAAAGGAGAAGTGGGGTTTTGATACAATGCTTCTTGAATATTCTTTTGAGAAATTCCCAAAAGGTTTTGGCTCAACAAGTCAATTTGGGGAAGTGGACTTTGCAACAATGACACCACGGAATTGGCATCGTCGGGTGCAATTTTGTTTTGAGGTTGGAAAAATTGATATTTTGCCCCTGCCAACGTGATGCGAGAGCTGTTCAAGTCTTGGGGAAGGTGTTTCAACGTGTCGAATATGACGTAGTCGCCGTCTGTCAAAATGATGTTTGCCGTTTTTGCAGTAAATTCGCAAATAAGGTGACACTTTGTGGGATAACCAAGTTCGTTTTTGCCTTCAAAGTCAAAATCCAAAACCCTTTCAAAAGGCATTTGCCAAATGCCCACCAAGGTTGCACCAACAAGGTGTTTTCTCAACAGCATGCAAAAACCCAATGCAATTTTGGGATTTTCAAAAGGCTTGGTTGTGAGGTGGATGCGGTTGTTGGAAGCGTTGCTACTGATGAGCAAGTTAAAGTTTGCCTTTTGATACAAAGACAAAACGATTTCATCCTTTTCCGGTTGGGCAATTTTGTTGATTTTGCCACCGATAAGGACGTTCAATTCATTTTTTATGCGTTCCAGCAATACTGCATCCAAGGTCATTGGTACAAATCCTTCTAAATTTTTTATATTATTATACATTAACTGATACAAAATCACAACTGAAACGGTCAAAAGAATTGCATTTTAACAAATGTTGTGATAAAATCTTTAACTGTATGAAACAATACTTGGAGGAATATAATGAAGTATACCGTTGAAAAGAAACAATCATATATGCACGTAAGATTTTCTGCAAACGCAACCGAATGGGAAGCATTTATGGAAAAAGCATATCAACAAAACAAAGGCAAATATGCAGTTCAAGGTTTTAGAAAAGGCCACGCACCCAGAAAGGTCTTGGAAAAAAACTATGGCAAAGATTTGTTCTTTGAAGATGCAATTTATTTGTGCGCAAATGAATATTTCCAACAATATTTGGAAAAGAATAAAGATGTTCACCTTGTCGGTCATCCTCACATTGACGACAGCATTGACTACAAAGAAGGCAAAGGTC
>JAFQWS010000065.1 GCA_017407305.1 Clostridia bacterium | reverse complement strand
TTATCGATCGGATGTGTTAATCCAATAAGAATTACGCCGGACCTTTCCTCTTTATTGTATAAAAATAAGAGTAGTTTTGCAATGCTTTTTGCATTGAGTTTCTACTCTTATATTGTACCAAATAAGAATTTGACAAAACAAAATACAAGGAGGAATGACGATATGAAAAAAATCGGATTTATATTGGTGCTGATTCTTACACTCACTTTGCTTTGTAGTTGTGGCGGATATGTCAAGAATTATTCTGCAACTTTTTTAATCACTTCCTGCCATGGCGATGAAGCAAGTATGGAATTTGATACCTTTAAGGGAACGTATAACTTCAAATTAAGAAGAGACGATGATGCCGACCATACGCTTGATATTGAAGCAAGTCTAGCTGAAGGTGAAATGAATGTTTATATCGGTGTTGATGGTGAAAAGGAATTACTCCGTACCGTTAAGGGTGGAGAATCTTGCGATGAAACGATTACACTTGATGATAAATATGATAATGAAAAAACAATCTACATCATTCTTGAATCAAAGGACAAGTGCATAGATGGTGATTTTGAGTTTGAATACAATTGATTCAAGCGAAGCGTACAAACAAATTCCAATTTATCGAGCAGACAACAGCGTGAAATCGCACACCTTTTTGCTGTTCTTATCTGCATTTGCACACCTTTTTACTGTTCTTTCGCAAATCAGTCGGTCGAAAGGTCTTTTCATCTTTCGACCGATTTTTGCATATTTTTGGGCAAAAATAGCCCATTTTTAACACTTTTTATTACCCTTGCCTTGCAAGGGTCTTTTTCATTTTAAAAGAATTAGCAAAAAACACCCTAAAAACACACTCCTACTGCCTCGGTCAAAAGGTGGGCGCTGGGCGGACTTGAACCAAAAATTTGACTTTTAGTAGGTAATATGATATTATAAGGACATAATGATTTATGTATAAAGGAGAAAGATTATGAAATGTTCTCAATGCGGAAATGAAAAACTGGTTAAATCATCCATACCTATGGAAAGCGGTGGTGATGGTTGGTCAGAAATCTCAAAAAAAGAAGTTGATATTTATTTGTGTACTAGTTGTGGACATTATGAATTTTTTTCTATGAAAAAAGTTCATAAATATGAAGAAATGACTTTAATCATAAAAGGAAAAAGAGATGAGATAGCAAAATTAGAAACAAAAATGAAGGACTATTATAGTGAGGAAAAAGAGAAATCTATTATTAAACGAATAGCAGATATTGAAGAAGAATTAAAAAATATAGATATTACTATACGGCAACAACAAGAACTGAAAGATGAATTAAAGAATCTTAATCAAAGACTTAAAGTTTTTCCTATAGGTAGAGATAGTCTTAGACAAGAGATTAGTCAAAAATGGTCTAAACTAGAAAAAATAGAAAAACAAATAGAAAATGGCGATTTCTAATGACAAAAATAGAAAAACAATTAAAAGAATTATGGGGAAAGGTTGGCTTTATTGTCAACCTTTCTCAAATGGTAGAGTATAATTTAGCAAACATACTTGCTTTCGATGAAATATTGCGAGAGTTTGGTGCACGAGATTCTATGTATGTGCTTGAATATAATGAATTTGCAGAAAAAGCTAATTTCTGGTATTCCAAATTGTCCAAAAAATCTTTAGGCTACGCACTTATAAGGGCAAAAACAATCAAATATTTTACAAAAGAAAGCGAGACGTTATTATCACAGGTAATTGAAAAAAGAAACTATGTTATTCATAAATTATTTAAGGAAGATCTGACGAAGAAAAAATTAGACACAGATCCATCCTTTTATTTCGATGAACTAGAAGACATAATTGATTTACTGTATTCAGTTAATAATGATTTAATCGAAATTTTTAAGAATCAAAAAACTGAACACAAATGTATCTGGTAAGACGAATTAATACGCAACCTTTTGACCGACACACATACCAAAAAAACACATTTCTACCGACTGACACAATGGTTGGCGACGCCGTATTGGTCGCAAAAAGCAGTTCACACCAAAAGTGTGGACTGCTTTTTTTCTTTTGGCGAGCCGCCTTTGACTTTGTTTTTTATAACCCAAAGCATTTTTTGGTGCAGTGGGTTGAAAAGTGACATGGCTTTTGATATAATTGCAACGAGGTGAAAGCATGCAACAACCAAAAAAGTGGAAAGAAACGATTGATCCTTTTTCCATTCGTTTCAACAATTTCAAATTGCAAGAAGTGTTGGGCTATCCCCACGCAAGAAACGACGTTTTTTACTGCAAAGGCGTGGTAGATGCGCACGAAACCCTTTGTTTTGTAAAGTATGCCAGCAAAAAGGACAGCAACGTTGCCAAAGAAATTGCCACAATCAAGGCGTTGGATTTTGATTTTCTTCCCGAAATTGTGGACCATGACAACAAAACGTTTGTTGTCACCAAAGAGATTGTTGGGGAACGTTTGTCCTATTTGTTGCAAACAACCAACGACAAATCCATCGACTATATGTTTGAATATGGCAAAACTTTGGCAAAAATTCATTTGACCAATTTGGACTGTTCAAAGGTTGCGCCAAGATCCTTTTTTGATTTGCCCACGTTGGACTATCTAAAAGAATACGACTTGGACTTTGTTTACCCCTATCTTTGCGACAACAAGCCACAAAAGGTGAACCAGTGTTTTTGTCACGGCGACTTTCACTACGCCAACGTTTTGTGGAAAGACAAAAAAATCGTGGGTGTTTTGGATTGGGAACTTTCCGGCATTGGCAACAAAGAGTTTGACGTGGCGTGGGCAATAATCAATCGTCCAGGACAAAAGTTTTTAAAGACGAAAGAAGTCAAAGAGTTTTTAAAAGGTTACAAAAGTCTAATTAAGTGCAACGTCAAAAACGTGCAGTATTACATGACGTTGATTTATTGCCACTTTATTTCAGTTGACAAAAACAATCAACAATACCAAAACTTTGTCAAAAAATGGCTCAAAAGAAAGGTCAAATAAAATCTTTCGCACTCACTTTTCGTGGGTGCTTTTTTGTGGGTTAATTTTTGATTTTTGTAGAAATGAGTAAGAGTTTGTGATATAATGTTCAAAACAATTTGTCAACCTTTATTGCATTGACAAGGAGAAAGAGCAAAATGCCCGAAACAAAAGAAAAAATTTCAGTATTTTTCAGTTATGGACACGATTCGGAAGAAATCGTGCTCAACATAAAAAACGACTTGGAAGCGCAAGGCTTTGACGTTTGGATGGATCGTGCCGAAATCAACGTAGGCAACGAGTGGCGTGCAAAAATCACCGAAGGAATTTTGCAAAGTGACGTTGTCATGGCCTTTTTGTCCAAACACGCGTTGAGAAAAAACGGCGTATGTCTCAACGAGCTTTCCATTGCAGTTGGTTGCAAACAAGGATACATCAAATCGGTGTTGTTAGAACCAGACATCGACTATTTAATCCCTTCCACAATTTCCGGCATACAATATTGTGATATGAGTCGCTGGAAAGTGTTAAAAAACTTGGATGCGGAAAAATTTAACCTTTGGTACAAAGAAAAACTTCAAGAAATCGTTGATATTCTTTCCAGCAAAGAAGCCGTGGAAATGAACAGTCAACTGAAATATTTGGAGCAAATGCTTTCCCCTGCCATGTGGCAAGCTCGTCAACAACGCGAGTTGCAAAAACCTTACGTTGCGCGTGTGGACTTGGAACAAGCCATTGAAAAATGGATGGAAACAAATTCTAGAACTTTCTTGCTTTATGGTCAACCGGGCAGTGGCAAAAGCAATTTTTTAATTAACTTTCATCATTTCAACCACAAAGCAGGAGCAATTGTTTTTTGCGATTGGAAAAGAAAGGGCAGAGACAAAGTCAGCGAAATTGTAAGAAGCATTGCCTTTCAACTTGCCACAAAAATTCCTGCATACAGAACGGCACTTACTTGGAACTTGGAAAGCAAAGCCGTCAGTTTGCAAGAGATGGACGATTTTGAACTTTTCAATTTTCTTTTGGTAAAGCCGTTTAGTGGTGCAATTCAACTGAAGGGCGAAACCTATTTGGTGCTTGTTGACGCTATCAACGACCTCAACGAAAAAAGCGTCAATCCCTTGGCAGAAATCATTGCCCAAGAGGGAGAAAATCTTCCCGAGTTTATAAAATTCGTTATATCTTCCCGTCAAAACAACGTTTTGGCGCAATATTTTCCCGATGTGGAAAGTTACCACTTTGTCGAGTCGTCCGATGAGGCAATTTCTTGTGTTGCAGAATTTTACCAAATGCAATTGGGCAGTTTGTTAAATAATTTTGACCAAGACAAACAAGAAAGCATGGTGGAGGCGCTTGCTCAAAAGAGCGAAGGCAACTTTTTGTTTGCAGAGTTGTCTGCCAAAGCAATTTTGGAAGGGAAAATGTCTCTTGAAAAACTTGATTTGATTCCCACAGACTTAAACGGAGTTTACTATCGTTGGTTCACTTCCGTTTTTCCCGATGACGACTTGTATTTGGAACAATACTATACACCGTTGAGCATACTTTGCGCATTGGACGATCCAATTCCCTTGGACCTTTTGAAAAACGTAATGGAGTGGAACAACGTTGACTTGAACAAGTTCACCAAACTTTTGAAAGACTTTTTGAAATGTCAACAAAATGCTTTTGGCAAAACGACGGCGACAATTTTCCACTCGTCTATGAAAGGTTGGTTGCTTAGCAGTCGTGCAGGATGCTTCCAAGTGGACGGAAGCGAAGGCTTGTCCATTTTGAAAAAGCACTTGACAACGTTGTTTGACGAGCAAATGCTCACACCCTATCAATGCAAATTGATGATTTCCGTTTTGGAAAAGGACCAAGATGATTCTTTGAGACGCAAGGTGTATGGATCGCAACAATTTTTCCAACAATACTATTGTTTGGCAAAAGAGTACGAAAAGGTAAGAAGTGGCTACCACAAAGCCATTTTGATTTACACCCATCTCAAAGAAATTTGTCAAGGGTTGCCTAGTCAAGAAAACCAAATGTTTTTAAAAACGGTCTATCCTTTTGCCATTGGACGTTGCTACTGTCAAACGGGCGACTATGCCTCAGCGATGAAAATTCTTTCGTCAAGTCTTGCCCATTTGGAAGAAGGACTGTCAAAAAGCGACCTTATGGAAGTATATTATATTTTGGGTTCGGTGTACGATTGGTTTGGCGAGAGAAAACAATCTTTGGAAACCTTCAAAAAACTCAACCAACTTGCTCTTGAACAAAACGATGGTTCGTACGTTTTGCGTGCTATGGCAGGTTTGATTTGGGGCGAACATTTCACCAACATAGACTATGCCTTGACACACCTTGACCGTTTGGAAGAAAAGGACGATTTTGACCAAGTGGACAAACAAATGGCAAAACTTATTCGTGCAAGAATTTTGCTTTCTATCGGTCAATTGGAAGAAGCATCTCAAATTTACGACGAGTGTCTGTTGGATTTTGATTTTTCCTTCAACAAAGACGTCCGTGGATACAGAAAAAATCGTTTGATGCTCATTGAAATTTTGCCTGCCTGCTACGACGTCAACAAGTTTGAAAAAGGTGTTGCAATAGGCAAACAAATACTTAAAAAGATAAAAAACACAGGTTGGTTGGAAGAGTGTTATTGCTCGTCTTGGGTTGCTCTCAACTACTTTGGTATGGGCGACTTGGAAAACACCCAACTCTATTTACAAAGGTCTTTCCGTTTGCTCAATTCTATACAAACGGAAGAAAAATCTCATTGGATGGCAATGCACCTTGCCAGCATACAAGCATTTTTATCGGCAGAAAAGCAAGAGTTTGCGTTGGCGTTGCAACAACACAAAAACGTTGCTCAATTGGCAGACGAATGCAACGATTGGTGGGTGGAAGGCGACGCGTGTTTTGAGATTTGCAAATTGGCATTGTTGTTTGGCTTGGAAGAAAAACCTTCACTTCAACCCTATTTTGACAAACTGCAACAAATTGCACAAGACTCTCAACTTGCCCACCTAAAATTGAAAACGACCTTGTTACAAGCCTTGTGGACGGCGCTTGACAAAAAGGCACTTTCTGCAACCAACCAACAAGAACTTGACCAATTATCTTGGCAAAATCCTTTGGCAAGCACCAACTATATTGACTTGTATTGCATCAAAGCCTTGACGCACAAATTGCTCAGTCAAACTCAAAAGGCGCGCGAGGCAGTCAAAGAAGTTCATTTGCTTGTCAACAAAGAGGAGTTCAAAAATCGTCCCAGTGCAAAATTTGTTTTGGAAAAATTGATGAACTTAGACTATATTGATTTCAACGTAGAATATTGCAATCCCTTTGACGAAAAAGCCAACTATTGGATGCGTTTGGAACATCTCGGCAGATACGTTTGGGCAAGTGATTTTTGCTTCAACGACACCGTCGTTTGCGACGTGGCGTGTGCCAACGGGTATGGCAGTTTGCTTTTGGGACAAAAGGCGAAAAAGGTGGTGGGATTTGACAAAAACGCCAACTATCTTCAACTTGCATCTCAAAAAGACAACGTGCAGTTGTACTGTTGCGACCTTGACGAAGAAGATTTGAACAAGTTTCATGGACAATTTGATTTAATTGTCAGTTTTGAAACAATCGAACACGTCAAAAACCCTCAAAAATTGTTGGACCATTTCCAAAAGATTGCAAAGCCCAACGCAACTTTGTTGCTTTCTTTCCCCAATGCCAAGTTTGAAAAATTTGACGAAAACGGAGTCAACAAAGACGTTTTCCACCTGCACCTTTTCCAAAAAGAGCAAATGATTGACCTTTTGCAACAACGTGATTTTGAAGTGGTGGAAGTTTTGGGACAAAGTTATTGCAATTGTCATTGTGTTTTGGAAGAAGAAGCAATCAAAAAGGGAGAGCTTTCTTTGGAAGATGCCAAAAATTTGCACAAAATGACGGCAACGCAATTGATTGAAAATGCTCACAACGTGGCAATTCCCAATACCCACGACGTGGACAATTCCTATTCCTACGTGTTGCATTGCAAACGTAAAGGCAATATTTAGTTATTGCAAAAAGGACAAACGAAAATGGGTTTGTCCTTTTTTTGTTGCTGGGCAATTGTTGACAGAAATGCGTCTTTGTGGTTAAATGTGTGTATGACAGTTCGAAACCATCCTGTCATTAAACAAAACTATGGGCAAATTCAATCAATTGTATTTTTGCGCCCATGTGGCGCATTTTTTTTGCCCTTAAAAGGGGGTACCAAATGGTACAAATTATTAAAAAGGTTAAGGAGGCAATATGTTAAACGAACTTTTACTTGTTGGCTCCGTGGTCATCATTTTTGGTGCCGTGTTGGGCGCCTACCGATTGTTTGGCAAAAGTGGCTTGTACCTAATGACGGTTGTTGCCACCATTTTGGCAAACGTAGAAGTGTTGATATTGGTGGATGCTTTTGGTATGGAACAAACGTTGGGCAACGTCACTTTTGCATCAACCTATCTCATCACAGACATTTTGAGCGAAAACGAGGGCAAAAAGTCAGCCACCAATGCAGTTTGGTTGGGAGTTTTTACCTCTGTCGTTATGTTGGTCTTTACACAATATTGGTTGCTTTACAATAGATCGCCCAACGATTGGGCAGGCCCTCACGTTGAACAACTTTTTTCCACAACGCCTCGACTTTTGTTGGCAAGTTTTCTTGGTTACGTCGTTTCTCAACGTTTTGACGTTTGGTTGTATCACAAGTGGTGGGATTTCACCAAAAAGTTTGGCGACAGCAAAAGATTTTTGTGGTTGCGCAACAATGGTTCAACTCTCGTTTCGCAAATTGTCAACACGGTTATTTTCACGACCATTGCCTTTGCAGGGTGGTATTCGTGGGGTACTTTTTTCTCGGTGATGCTGTCCAGTTATCTCATTTACGTTGCGACAAGTTTACTTGATACGCCTTTTGTGTACTTGGCGCGCAAGATGAAAGAACACAACAAAATTCCCCAAGAGGAACAATTTCAAAACTGATTGCACAAAAACAACTAAAAAAACAAAAAGTCCGTAGCAGACGCTACGGACTTTTTTTTTAGTTGTTATTATTTTAATTTTTCTTCCAATTCTTTAATGCGTGCAATCAAACCGTCATATTCTTGTTTGGAAATGGTTACCGTGTCCAAGGTGGTGGACTTTGCTTTTTTGTTTGCCAACACACCCAAAACTACAAAGCCGGCAGTGGAAAGCAATGCAAACAAAGCCAAAAAGGTTACCAACGAATCTCCGTCAACGCCAAAGACAAGAAGGTTGATGATTATTGCAAGGGCAAAAAAGCAAACGTAGGTTGCAATTTGCCAAAAGACGTGTTTGTTTTTCAATCTTACCCAATAGGACAACACGGCAAAAGCCGAAAGGTTTATGGTGGAAACCAAGGAAAGCAAACGGAAAAATCCGTCAGCCTCGGCAACTTGGGGGAACCAAACCAACACCAAGTAAACGATTGTTGTCGTTGCAAGAAGCACAATATCCACAATGGAAACTATTTTGTGTGACTTTATTGTGTCAAGAGGCAAAAACATCATTGAGCCAACAATTGCGCCAATCAACGAAGTGAAAAACAATTGTCCAAAAATTGGTGTAGAGTCGGAAAAAATGGGAACGATTTCAAACAAAGACAAACTGCCCAAAATTACAAAAATTGCCACGCATACGAAAACGGCAATCATCAAATGTTTTTTCATTGTATTCCTCCTTAAATTTTGTGTTGTGCATTTTAACACAAAATTATGTACAAGTCAATGGCTTATTTTCTTTTGAAAGGAAGCATATCTTCTTCTGCTGTGGATTTTATCAATAAATCTTGGTCAACGCAGTCGGCAAGCAAAATGGATTCAAAGCCGTATCTTTTTCTGATTTGGTCAATGGCAAATTCCAAACGTTGTTTTTTTTCGTGGTCTTGGTCAAAAATGGAACATTGAACGGCATCACTCACCTTTTCCAACTGAGCAACTGCAACCGTCAAACTGCGCAAGGGCAGTTGTGTGCACGGATTCCAAATTTGACGCAACAATTTTTTTGCACATTTCAAAATTTCGTTGGCAACAAAGGTTCTTGGGACAACCTGTTGATGACTTTGGTGGGAAAGGTCGTTTCGTCTTATGGTAAGATGCACAACGCTTCCTTCCATGCCGTATCGTCTAAGGCGAGTTGCCACCAATTCCGAAAGGTATTCGATGGTTCTGTCCGCTTCGGCATAACTTGTCATATCTTTCACAGTGGTTGTGCCGTGGCTTACGCTTTTTATTTCTCCTGCGTCGTTCACGTCGGAAACAGGCGTGTCGTCCAGACCGTTGGCGCATTGCCACAATTTTTTTCCGTTTACGCCCAGTTGTCTTTGGAGAAGTTGACAATCGGCAAGGGCTAGTTGTTGCAAGGTAAAAATACCCAATTTATTCAACTTTGTTTTTGTTTGTTTGCCCACGTACAACATTTCTTCGATGGGCAAAGGCCACACTTTGCGTTTGAAATTTTCTTTTGAGATAACAGTGGTGGCATCGGGCTTTTTCATATCACTGCCCAGTTTTGCAAAGACTTTGCAAAAGGAAACACCTACGGAAATTGTCAAACCCAACTTATCAAAAACTTCCTTTCGCAACTTGTTGGCAATTTGTTCGCCATTGCCAAAAATTTGACAATCGGTCACGTCCAACCAACACTCGTCCATACCAAAACTTTCAATTTTGTCGGTGTATTGTTTGTAAATGTCCTTTACTGCATTGGAATATTGAACGTAAAGTTCATAGTGGGGCAAAACGCACACCAATTCGGGGCATTTTTGTTTTGCTTGCCAAATGGGCTCGCCTGTTTTCACCCCCATCATTTTGGCAAGGGTATTTTTTGCCAAAATGATGCCATGGCGTTGGTCGGTATTTCCCGCCACAGCCAAATATTTTGCATTTAGGTTGGGGTTTTCCACCTGCTCTACCGATGCGTAAAAGTTGTTCAAATCACAATGCAAAATCACTCTTTCTTTCATAATATTGATTATGGAACAAACGTTCTATTTTGTCAATAGTTTTATTAAATTATCCCAAAATTTGTTTGTTGATTACCAATTTGAACTTCCACCCCACACTTTTGGTGGCATTTTTGCACATTTTCATGCGATTGAGGAAAATTTCAAAGTATTCCATTGGCGTTGAAACCTGTTGATTGAGGTTGAAGTTTAGCACAATGGTTTTTTCTTGGTGGTCCATATACAAAGTGTTGTCCACGACGGCAAAATTTACTCGATCGTGAATATCGCTGAAATCCACCAGTCCTTTTGGTGTCAATTTATTTTTTCTTACTCGTTTGAAGTGAACGTCCGATTTGTCGGCAACGATAAGCGCAGCCGAAAGAGGTGTACAAGCAAACCCCACCTGTTCGTCGTGATTGCCCACCGCGTTTGCCACTCGTGTTGCATCAACAAAGTCCATGCCACGTTTTGTCAAAAGGTCGTACACAATCAAAGCACCGTTTTGCGCGTGATTATGTCGGGAAATGGCACAACCTATGTCGTGAAGATGGGCAGAAATTTTGCCCAATTCAACGTCCTTTTGCTCAACCTTCCAACCACGCAAAATTTGCGCAGTCCGTCTTGCCACCACAATTCTGTGACGGTTTCCGTGTTCTGTGTAGCCCATTGCTTCCAGTTGTTGTTCGCTCATTTGCAACAAAGTTTCAATTTCTTTGTCAAGTTTCAGTTGTTTAAGTAAAAGTGTCATTACTTGTATTGTATGCAATTTGCAATTTCTCTTGTAAAAAATGTGGAAATAGTGTAAAATATCTTTATGGAAAAAATTGTTTTTATTGATGGCAACTCTCTACTCAACAGAGCATATTTTGCCTTGCCTGTACTCAACGACAGCCAAGGTCGCAACGTAAATGCTGTTTACGGATTTATCAATCTCTTGTTGAAGGTACTCAAAGATTACACCCCAACCAAGTTGGTGGTGGCTTTTGACAAGCATGGACACAATTTCAGAAAGGACGTCTATTCTTTGTACAAGGCCAATCGCAAGGGTATGCCGGATGATTTGGCAAGCCAAATGCCCATTTTGCATCAACTTTTGGAAAGTTTGCACGTCAAGGTGGTGGAACAAGCCGGTATCGAAGCTGACGACATCATTGGTACGTTGTCCAAAAAATTTGCCCAACCTTGTTTTGTCGTCACAGGCGACAAAGACTTGTTGCAACTTGTTGACGACAAGGTTACCGTCTTGTTGACAAAAAAAGGTTTGACGGAAGTGGAAAGCGTAACCCCCGACAACATAGAAAGTTTATATGGCTTGACAGCCGATCAAATTGTGGACTACAAAGCGTTGCGTGGCGACACGTCAGACAATATCCCCGGCGTTGTGGGAATAGGCGAAAAGACGGCAACAGCTCTTTTGGCTCAATTCAAGACGTTAAAAGGAGTGTACGACAACGTTGAGCAACTGAAAGGTGCTCAAAAAGAGAAATTGCTCAAAGACAAGGAAATGGCTTTTATTTCTCAAATACTTGCCACCATCAGATTGGACGTGGACGTTGATTGCGCATTGGAAGATTGCACTTTGCCCGATTTTGACGAGCAAGCCCAACGTTTCATGGCAGAATTGGGATTTAAGTCCATTTTGGCGCGTTTGGACAGCAACGTGTCGGTGCAACAAAGCCAAGTTGTGCCACCCCAAGTCGTGGTGGAAAAACTCAACCTTGCCCAATACAAACAACTTATTGAAAAGCTTTTAACCACCCCCACCGTGGCAATTTACGTTGACAAAGACGTTCATTTGGCTTGTGACGACAAAACGGAATACGTTGTGGAAATTGCCGACGATATGTTTGCCGAAATTACTCAAACAACCGCATTTGATATGCTCAAACCTCTTTTGGAAAGCAACGTCAAAAAAGTGGTGTATGACGGCAAGGCACAAAAGCATTTTTGGGACAACTATCAAATAAACTTTGACGGCGCAACCTATGACGTCAGTCTTTTGGCATACCTTACACAACAAGACAACTTCAAATCTTTTGAAGAGTTGGCTTCCCATTTCAATTTTCCTCAACCTGCAACAGGGTTGTGGTTTGTCAGCCAATATTTTTGCCAACAACTTAAAGTTATGCAGTTGGAAAGCTTGTATTGGGACGTGGAATTGCCCTTGTCAAGTTTGTTGTATCAAATGGAAAAGACAGGTGTTTTGGTGGACGTTGACTATCTAGAACAACTTTCCGTCACGTTTTATCAACAACTCTGCCAGTTGGAAAAAGAAGTACACCTTCTTGCAGGGGAAAAATTCAATCTTGCCTCCCCCAAGCAACTTGGCACGATTTTGTTTGAAAAACTTGGTTTGCCTCACGGCAAAAAGACCAAAACGGGCTATTCCACCAACAGCGACGAATTGCAAAAGTTGATTGGTTTCCACCCCATTGTGGATAAAATTATGCAACACAGAGCCTTGTCCAAGTTGCGTTCCACCTACGTTGAGTCAATGCGACAATTTATCAAAGGTGGCAAGGTGCACACGACCTACAATCAATCATTGACAACGACAGGCCGATTGTCCTCGGCAAACCCCAATTTGCAAAATATTCCAATTCGCACCGATTTGGGCAAGGAAATTCGCAAATTGTTTGTGTCAAACAACGGAACGTTTGTGGGCGCAGACTACTCGCAAATTGAATTAAGACTTGTTGCAGCCTTTTCCAATGACGAAAATTTGCTTCACGCTTTCAAAACGGGACAAGATATTCACGCTCGCGTTGCATCCGAATTGATGGGTATTCCTTTGCAACTTGTCAACAAAGATATGCGCCGTATGGCAAAATCGGTAAACTTTGGCATTATTTACGGAATTTCCGACTATGGCTTGTCACAAAACGCCCATTTGGGATTTAGAGAAGCCAAACAATACATTGCCAATTATTTTGACAAATTCCCCTTGGTCAAAAAGTATTTGGATTCTTCTGTGGAATTTGCCAAAGAAAATGGTTACGTCAAAACGTTGACCAACCGAAGAAGATATATACCTCAAATCAAGTCAACCAATGGCAACTTGCGTGGTTTTGGCGAAAGAGCAGCAAAAAATATGCCTTTGCAAGGCTCGGCAGCCGACATTATGAAGATTGCCATGCTTCAAGTGGACAAAAAGATGAAGCAACACAATCTCAAAAGTCAAATAGTTTTGCAAATTCACGACGAACTCATCATTGACTGCTTCTTGGACGAAGTGGACGTCGTTAAAGAAATTTTGCAAACGGAAATGGAAAGAGCCGTTTTGTTGAACTGCCCTTTGTCTGTGGAATTGGAAGAAGGAAAAACGTTGTATGAAGTGTAAAGTGGTTGCAATCACGGGAAAAATTGCCTCGGGCAAATCCACCGTTTGTTCTTATTTAAAGAGCAAAGGGTTTGTCGTGGTGGATTGTGACAAGATTGCAAAAGAGGTTTTGCATCAAGAAACCGTCAAACAAAAGGTGCAAAATTTGTTGGGAGAAAATGCCTATTGCAACGGCTTTTTGAACACCAAGTACGTTGCAGACGTCGTTTTCAACGACGAAAGTTTGCTTTCTGAGTACAACGATCTTGTCAATTTGGGTGTAAAAGAGCAAATTGAAATTGCCCAAAACAATTGCCAACAACCACTTTTGTTTTGCGAAATTGCCCGACTGGACGCTTTTGAATTTTCGTGGCATCAAATTTGGGTAGTAAAGACGGAAAAAACCAACGTTCTTGTTCGTTCTGAGAATCGCAACGTGGATTACGTAGAAAAAGTTTTCCATTTGCAAAAGGATTTTTTGGGAACGTTGACGTTGACAAACGACGGCACACCTCTTGACTTGTACGGTCAAGTGGACGT
>JAFQWS010000064.1 GCA_017407305.1 Clostridia bacterium | reverse complement strand
GAATTTCACCACGTCTAAGTTGCAAAGTTATGTCGTCGTTTGCAATGATGCCGGGAAATTCCTTTGTAATGTTGAGCATCTCTATGACGTAGTCGTCATTTGTGATTGTTTCGGGGTTTTTAACTTGCGTATTTTCTGCCATAATGTCTCCCACTTTGTCTGTTTTTTGTGTTGTAAATGTAAAGTCAAAAAAGAAAGGACATTTCTGTCCTTTCTTTTAGACATTTAATTTCTTATTCGTAAATGACTGTTACTTTTGTAAGACCAAGGCTATCAAACCATGCTTGATTGATTGTTTCGGGCAATGTGTTGCTGATTTCGATGTCGCCGTCAACTACGTCTTGGAACAATGCTTCGTAATCTGTTACGGAGAAGTTTTCCAAAGACCATGTATCTTTGGGTAAACCTGTTGCGCCATCAACTGCACCAAGGTTCAATGCTTGACCGCTAAGTTGAGAAGACCATTTGTTTGCATAGATTTTTTCCAAGCAATATTGAACAGATTCGCTCAAACCTTTAACTGCGGATGTGATAACTCTGTCACTTGCTGCGGATTGGTCAACGTCAACACCGATAACTTTGCCGTTGGCTGTTTCTTCTGCTGCGGAAACAACGCTGGAGAACATGGAACCGCCACATGCAAAGACAACTTCTGTGCCTGCTGTGTACCAGCCGGAGATTTGTGTTTGCAATTCAGTAGATGCGCTGAACGTTTCGCCATGTTGATAGCTGTATCTAACTTCTACGTTTACGTTTTTAACTTTTGCTGCTGCTTCTGCACCTTGTACGTAGCCGTAACCGAAACGGTTGCATGCAGGGTTTGTGCCACCGCCACCACCGGTGTAACCCAATTTGGTGTAGCCTTCCATAACTGCTGCATAACCTGCAAAGAAACCGGATTGTTCTTCTTGGTATGCTACTGCAACTACGTTTTCAAGCACGATGCCGTCTGCATCTGTCAAAGGCCAACCGTCAATAAAGATAAAGTTGACTGTAGGATGTGCAATTGCAACTGTTGTCATTGCTGTTGCTTGCAAGAAACCGGGAGCGACAACGACTTGTGCACCGTTTGCAATAGCAAGTTCCATTGCATCAATACGGTCTTGGTCTGTTGCTTCATTGCCGTTTGCAGGTTGATAGTATTTGTAAGAAATACCATTTTCATCACCAAATGCTTTAACGCCTTCCCATGTACCTTGGTTGAAGCCTTTATCCATCAATTGACCTACGTCTGTGACAACTGCCAATTCATATCTTTCACTTGAGCAACCTGCCAAAGCAAGTACGCATGTGAACAAGACTGCGAGTGCCAAAAAAATTCCTAAAAATTTTTTCATTGTTTTCCTCCAAAAAATATTCTTTGGCAAGCCTGTACGCTTGCAACATAATTGTAACACAAGCACGAAAATCGTGCAATACAAAAACCCAATTTTGTATAAAATATTATTAACAAATTTTATATATTTAAATCACACACACAAGGAAAAGGCCTCCACTTTCATTGTCTGATTTTAGTTGAAACAACAAAAAAGACGCAAACAATAGTTTGCGTCTTTTTTGTTGAAAATTTTGGTACACTTCTATTCCAAGAAAGTGCAAGTTTTTTGGTTGTAGGCATCGCTCCAATTTTCGTGGGGTTGGTCTTTGTCGCAAAAATAGTTGTACAAAACACCCAAGGCAAAGACTGCCAAGGCAATGCCAATGTACAAAAGGAATTGAATTGGATTGTTGATTGCACCACCCAAAACAAACAAAACCGTGCCCACAAGTGCCAAAACAGGACAAACCACGCCCAAAAATGCATTTTTGACGTTGCCTTGCTTATACTCTTTGATTGTTTTGACGTAAAGCACCGACCACAATGCAAAGTTGCAAATCATTGCAATTTCAGCAAAGTCTGTTTCCGGCGTGCCGTTTTTGAAAAAGCCTGTTTCTTCCACCAACCAATGCAAGCCCAACCAAATCAAAATAGAAACAAAGCCCAAAACATAAGAAAGGATGGGGATTTGTTTTTTGCCAACGTTGATGCTGAATCTTTCGGGAAGCAAGTAGCCGTCTGCCATAATTTCTGCATAGTGAATGTGTCCCATGACCATAGTGTCCACCGTACCACCAATTGCAATTATTGCAAAAAGCATAAATATGAGGGAAAATACTTTGTTTTGGAACATATGGGACAAAACTTCCCACAAGTAGTCATTGCCATAGTCAATGATTTGCAAACCAAATTGTGCCGTTCCAAAATAGAACAAGGAATAAAATGAAATTGCAAACAAACTGCCCGCCACAATGAGGCACTCCACTTTTTTGTTGCCAGAGTGTTTTGACAACGTGTCGAAAGCAAACCAACCTTCACAACAAAATGCAACGGGACTGAGTGCGCACAACCAACCAATTGCACTTGTTTGACCTTCTTCAAACGTGCGATGAAGGTGTTCTGCCAAAGGAACGATTGTATCGTCGGCAAAGCACAAACCCCAAATTGCAATAAACAACAATGGAGCGTACTTCAACACGGTCGTGATTTGTTGGGCCTTGTGCGCAACTTTGTGGGAAATGGCGTTTAAAACAACCAAAAATACGACGTAACCTGCACCAACAAGAACAGGAATTGCTCCGTGAGAGTGCAATCCAAACAAGTTGACCGTATAGACACCCATTACCCACGAAAGAACTGCAATGACTGCAGGGGTTGCCATAAAATAGGAAAACCAACTGTAACCGGTTGCAAACCATCTGGGCATATAGTGGCACATAATGGGCAACGTTGCACCGCTGTCCAAGTTTTTGCCAAGTTGACTGACTGCAAGACAACCAAACATTGCTGTCAAACCACCAATGACAATTGCAAGTCCACCTTGCCAAATACTGCCATCGGCTGCATCAATTATAAAATTTGCTTTGTGCAAAATGCCTGCTGTGCAACAAAACAACAGCATAAAAAGCATTGCTTTGGGAAATGATCTAGTTTTGTGTGACATTTTCTTTTAATCTTTGAAAAAATCTTTGACTTTTTGCCAACGAGGGGCAATAGTCAATATCATAGGCTTGTTTGAGCATGAGAATCAATCGTTGAAGTTCTTGGCTTGATTGGTGTTCGCATTCCAACTCGAAGTCACAAACACCAAGGTACTCGTTTTTGTCAATTTCCAAAAGAAATTGGTCAAACTGCTTTTTGGTGCGAATAGTTTTCAGCATTCCAGCAAAAGGAAAATTTCCCGTCAAACCAAGTTCAAAAGTTTGGTTGAGAATTTGTGCAGAAATGCCCTTATCTACCAAAATTTGTGCGTACTTTTGATCAATGGTTTGATTGTGCTCATCACACAACCACACACCACCCGTTTGGCTGATGCGACGTTTGACAGTCAGTTGAAACACACAATTTTTTTGCCGAATACGCACCATAACGTCGGGGTTGGGAGTGTAAAAATAGAAATTTTCTTGCACTTGTCCAACGGCGTCGCCCACCAATGCTTGATATTGGTCTTGTGTCAACGAAATTTTAAGTTCTTGCTCTTGTTGTTTCATTTGTAAAAAGAAAAAAGCCGTGGTCGAACACGGCCTTTTTTGTAATCTTAATAGTTTTCTTTAAGAATTTCGAAGTGTGCTTGTGCGTGCAAGCAAACAGGACATGCGCTGGGGGCTTTTTTGCCTACGTGTACGTGACCGCAGTTGCGACAAATCCACACTGTTTCTTCTTGACGTTCAAAGACTTTGCCGTCTTTGATGTTTTGTGCCAATGCACGATATCTTTCTTCGTGGTGTTTTTCAATCGCTGCAACACCTCTAAATTGTGCTGCAATTGCTTTGAAACCTTCTTCTTCTGCAACTTTTGCGAAATCTGCATACATTTCTGTCCATTCGTAGTTTTCGCCTGCTGCTGCATCCAAAAGGTTTTCAACAGTTGTGCCAATGCCATGGAAATATTTGAACCACAATTTTGCGTGTTCTTTTTCGTTGTGTGCTGTTTCTTGGAAAAGGGCTGCGATTTGTTCGTAACCTTCTTTCTTTGCTGCACTTGCATAATAGTCGTACTTGTTGCGTGCTCGAGATTCGCCGGCAAAAGCAACCATCAAATTTTGTTCGGTTTTGCTACCTTTAAGTTCCATTTATAGTCTCCTCCTTTAGGATTTATTTTTGTTATTTATCTTAAATTATATTAACAAAAACCATTATTTTTTGTCAATACCTTTTTTATCTTTTTCCAACAACAACAATGCACTGCTGAGCACCACAAAAACCGACGAGCAGTTGTGCACGATTGCTCCAAAGACAGGATTGAGCCATCCAAAGAAACTGAGCACAACGGCCACTAAATTTATTGTCATGGAAATGGCGATATTGCGTTTGATTGTGGACAAGACCTTGCGAGAGAGTTTTACCAAGAAAGGTATTTTTTCCACTTTGTCGTTGAACAATACCATGTCGGCAACTTCTAAAGCTGCATCACTGCCCATTTTGCCCATTGCCAAAGAGCAGTTTGCACTTGCCAATGCAGGAGCGTCGTTTACACCATCTCCTACCATAAGCACTTTGTTGGTTTGTGACATTTGTTTTATGTCGTTTACCTTATCTTCGGGCAACAAGCCCCATTTGGTTTCGCCAATTTTGCACAAGTCGCCAATTGCCAATGCCGAGTCTTTGGCATCGCCTGTAAGCATAACGGTATTTATGCCAAGTTTGTGAAGTTGCTCAATTGTCGTGGCAGAGCCTTCTCTTATTGTATCGGAAAGAGCAACAACACCAACCAAAACTCCGTCAATGCTCATACCAACGACGGTTTTGCCTTGTCCGTGCCACAATTTAACGCTGTCGGAAAACTTGTCGCTTTCAAAGTGAGAATATTTTGCAACGATAATTTCTTTGTCGTCAATTTTTGCCCACACGCCAATGCCCACCAACGAACGGCTGTCTTGAGGAGTTGCCAACTGCACCTTTTCTTTGCAATATTGCGTCAAAGGTGTTGCCAAAGGATGTTCACTTGTACTTTCGGCTGTGCCTAAATATGTCAAAAATTGCTTTTCGTCCATTTCCGTTTGTACGTCGTCAACGGAGATTGTACCTTTTGTCAGCGTTCCCGTTTTATCAAAAACAACGGTGTCCACGCTAGACAAAGTTTCCAATGCTTGACCGGACTTAATCAATATACCGCAAGAACCTGCGTTGCCAATGCCTGCAGAAATTGCAGTAGGCGTAGCAAGTGCCAACGAGCAAGGGCAAAAGACGACCAAAATTGTCACACCCCTTACCAAGCTGTCCAACCAAGTTGTGTCAGGAAAAATAAGTTTGCTGAACAAAAACACCAATACAGACAAAATGATTGCCATAGGTACAATTCTAGATGCCCATTTGTCTGCAATACGAGCAATGGGGGCTTTGTTTTCTTCAGCGTGTTTGACCAATTCGATCATTTTGGAAACAACCGTTTGGTCACTGGGTTTTGTTACTTTTATGTCAATGAGAGAGTGTTCGTTGAAAGTTCCTGCAAAAACTTCGTCACCCACCTTTTTGTCAATAGGCAAACTTTCGCCTGTAATTGCCGATTGGTTGACGGACGTTGAACCGACTGCGACAATACCGTCTACGGGAATTTTTTGGTGAGGCATAACTCTAACGATATCTCCCACCTTAACAAAGGAAACGGGAAATTCCACAAATTGACCACCCAAATCAATCAAAGCAACGTCGGGAGCCAACGAATACAATGCTTCGATGCCTTTTCGCGTTTTACCCACCGTTACGTTTTCAATAAATTCACCAATCATCATCAAAAAGGCAACTTCTGCTGCAGCCAAAAGGTTGTGAGAGTGTTCATCTACGTGAACCACGCCCGTCCAACAAAGTACTTCCAACGTAATGCAAGCAATCATTGCAACCGTGATGAGCAAAGCAGACTTTATCTTTCCTTTGAAAAGATGATAAAATGCACTATAAAACAAGGGAATACCACACATAACGATGGGCACCCATGCAGGATTTAAATAGGTAAGCCAAGAAACTGACTTTGAAATGCTTTCCCAAAAAAGCGAAAGCACAATGGCAATTGCGCCAACAACCAACGAGGTGATGACGTAGCCTTGCTTTTCAAAGAACATTTTCTTTTCCAATTCGCCACAGCAACTGCAAGCCATGATGATTCCTCCTAAATATAGTATATAAAACTACAACTGAAATACACCAAATATCAACGCGCCAAGCACGGCTGATATACAAATCAAAATCAAGGGGTGAAGTTTCTTTTTGTTAATTTTAATTTGAGACAATAAAACAAATATTGCCACCAACACAAGGGATACAAGTGAAAATCCGTCAAAACTGCTGTTGGACAAGTTGTCTAGATGCACGTTGGGAAGCACCACTGTCAAACAAACGGAGATAAACGCCGAAAAAATAAGTCCCATTGCAGCAGGCTTTGCGCCATATAAAAAGCCTTTTACCAATTTGGAATTTTCAAAACGTACGAAAACGGAAGATATTGCCATAATGATGACAAGGGAGGGCAACACAACGCCACTAACTGCGCAAATAACACCCAATACACCACCCCAAAAGCCAAAAAGTTCCATGCCCGTTTGCATACCTACAAAAGTTGCAATGTTTATTGCAAAAGGACCAGGGGTGCTTTCAGCAATTGCAACAAAGTTGACAAACATTTGACTTTCCATCCAACCTTGTTGGCTGACCACCTGCATAATAAAGGGCAACATGGCGTAGCCTCCACCAATAGTGAATAAACCAATTTTCAAAAATTCCCAAAATAAAGAAAGAAAAATCATTGATTATCCTCCTTGTCCAATGGCAATTTTTCTTTGGTTTTAACCAAATAAATGCAAATACCCACCACTGCGCTAATCAAAAGGACAAGCACGACGGAGAAGTTGGTGAAAAGGGATAATATAGATGCCACCACCATGGCGGTCCAACCATACCAATCTTGTTTTTGGCTGAAAGCAAGTTTGATAAAAGCATTGAGCACCAACACGACGACACAACAAGATATGCCTTTGAATACGGCATCAAACCAATAGTTGCCAATAAGCGCGTCAATGACGAAGTACAAGCACGAAATGATAAGCACGGAGGGCAAAACTAAACCAAAAGTGGCAATCAACGCACCCCAAAAACCACGTTGTTTAAATCCAACGTAGGTAGCGGCATTGACTGCAATGGGGCCGGGTGTACTTTCGGCGATGACGACAAGAGACATCATGTCGGCGTGAGTCAACCATTTGTGATTTTCCACCGTTTCTCTTTCAATTACCGACAGCATGGCATAGCCTCCACCAAAGGTGAACAGCCCTATTTTGAAAAATGTAATGAACAAATCCCAAAGTTTCTTCATTGAAGTTTGGTTAGATACTCCTTAATCAAATTTTGGTCAAAGTCAGGGACAAAGTCCTTTATTGCACTTGTGGGCGATTGAGAAAATCCGTTTTTAAGTCCAACGGCAAAGAAATAATCACACACTTGGTCGTATTGTCTTTTGGATACCCTTTTGTTGAGTTGTTCAAAGGGCATTGTGGCAGGGGGAAAGTATTGCGCCATCAAACTTACCCAAATATCGGGTGTTTTCGACAAGTAGTCCAACACTTTTTTGCTGTCTTCAACGCAATCGGGCAAGACCAAATGTCTTACCAATACCCCTTTTTTCAACAGGCCGGCTTCAAAAACTTGTTGAGGTTGTTGACGGCGCATTTCTTCAATTGCTTTTGTCGCCACTTGAAAATAGTTGGGGGTTTGTGAAAACTTTATAGCCAAATGGTCATCAAAATATTTCAAGTCGGGCAGATAGACGTCCACAAGTCCGTCCAACTTTTGCAACGACTGAATACTCTCGTAAGAATTGGTATTGTAAACAACAGGTTTTGTAAGTTTGTGTTTAATTTTTGCCAACACCGTGGCAATTTGGTCAGAATATTGCGAAGGAGACACCAAATTTAGGTTGTGTACGCAAGATTGGTCCACGTCCAAAAATATCTTTTCCAACGTTTCCAAAGAAATTTCTACACCATTTGCCTCGTTGGCAATGCAGTTGTTTTGACAAAAACAACAACGCATGTTGCAACCGGCAAAGAAAATTGTTCCACTGCCTTTGTCACCGGAAATGCAGGGTTCTTCAAAATGGTGGATGCCCACCCTTGAAATTTTAAGTTGTCCAACTTTGCAAAAGCCAACCGACTTATTTCTGTCAACAGCGCAGTTGCGAGGACACAAAGTGCAAACTTTCATAAGTAAATTATACTGCAATATACAAAAAAAAGCAACGGACAAAAGTATGTTTTTGTCCGTTGCTTGATTGCTGATAAAAATTATTCAACGTGTGTAATAAGTTTGATTTGGCTGTTTTCAACGTCAATGGCATCCATTGTGTAATTGGCAACACCACCATTCAAAATGCCAACTTTGCCCAAATTGTTGATGATTGTGTCGAAAACTTCGCCAATGGTCGTTGCAACGTATTCACTTGCATTGGTGTCGCTCCAACCTGCAACTGCGCCCACCACCGACAAAACCAAATTGGATTGTGATTGGTCAAAGTTGTTCAAAACAAGTTGTTGCGACGTTGAGGTCAAAACGCCTTCGTTTGCAGTCAAATTGCCAACGTACGTGATGTACAACGTGTCGCCAAGTCTGTCGGCAATAAAGCCGGGCAAATTGGCAGTAACGTCGGCTTTCATGGAAGAAATGTCCACCGAAAGGACGATTTTCACTTGTTTGACGCCATCCGTTTGTTGCAAACTGATTTGGCAAATGGTTGCATTGAGGTCAGCCAAATATTGCAAGTTTGCGTTGGTAGAATCACTGGCTTGGCCAATCATAACGTTGCACAATGCGCCAATTTCGTTGGGGGAATAGACCACTTGTTCGGGTGTTGCAGTAACAATCGGTTCTTGCAAAATGGACAAATAGTCCTTTTCGCCCTCCCCTTGGTCGGGCAACAATTGATCCAACTTGTCTTTTACTTGTGTTTCGTGTTCTTCTTGAACGGGATCATCGGCAATTTCACTTTGGTCAACGTTTAAACCATCGGACAAAGCCATCACCAAACGTGCCAAATCAAAGACAGTATTTTCTTGTGGATCAAAGTCCAAATCAGCAAAAGTTACGTCGCCCAAATAAGGCACTTTGCTGTCTTTGGTGAGATTGGATAATTGAGTTGTGTCAAATCCATTGATATTCAATTTGGATACCCAATTTCCCACCGTTGCAACAGTTTGAATTCCAACCACGATTGCAATAATTGCCACAATACATATAATTGTCAAAATAAATTTTAGTAATTTATCAATAAATCCTTTGTTGTTTGAGTTTGCCATAAAGCACCTCCTATTTTTCTACATAAATATTTTATCACAATGAAAACAATTAGTCAATAACGTCTTATTGTATGATTATATCGTTTGACTTGATTATAGTACAAATGTATAATTGACTAAAAGGAGGTTACATAAACATGTTAACTGATAAACAATTAGATAAATATGCAGAACTCGCCATCAGCGTTGGCATAAATTTGCAAAAAGGACAACCCGTCGTGTTGCGTACCGACGTACAAAACGCTTTCTTTGCTGAAATCGTTGCAAAAAAGGCTTATGAATTGGGCGCAAGCAACGTTTACACCGTTTGGTCAAACGAAAGAATTGAAAGAGTTAGAGTAGATAACACCAAACAAGACGTTTTGTGCAACATCCCCGCTTATGACGCACAAATGTACCAATACTTTGTGGATCAAGGCGCAGGTTTTGTTTCCATTTTGTCCAGCGACCCCGACAACTTTGAAGGTTGTAACAGCGACAAATTGACAAAATATTTGCTTAGTGCAAGACGTTCCAGACAAGCATTGATGTCTGCAACAATGTCCAACAAAAACCGCTGGACAATTGTTTCCGTTCCCTCTCAAAAATGGGCAAAGAAAATCTTCCCCGACCTTGAAACAAGCGTCGCTGTTGACAAACTTTGGGAAGCAATTGCACACGCAGTTCGCTTGGAGTGTGACGACCCTGTAAAAGCAGGGGAAGAACACATTGCAACAATGGACAGACGTGCCGAATATATGACAAAACGCAACTTTGAATATATTCAATTCAAATCTGCAAACGGCACCGATTTGAAAGTCGGTTTGGCAGAAGGTCACATTTGGACGTCCGCAGGCGAAAAAGCTCAAGACGGCGTGGTCTTTACAGCCAACTTGCCCACAGAAGAAATCTTTACTGCACCCCACAAATACAAAGTGGAAGGTATCGTCAAAAATGCACTTCCCTTGGTGGACAACGGCGCAGTTATTGACAACTTCTCTTTGACATTTAAAGATGGCAAAGTGGTCGACTTTACAGCAGAAAAAGGATATGATGCCCTCAAAGGCATTTTGACAACGGACGAAGGAAGCACTCGCATAGGCGAAATTGCTCTCATTGGCAAAAAATCCCCCATTGCAGAAAGTGGCTTGCTCTACTACCAAACGTTGTTTGATGAAAACGCAAGTTGCCACTTGGCACTTGGCGCAGCCTACCCCACTACCGTTGAAGGTGGCAACGATATGAACGAACAACAAGCAGACAAAATCGGCTTGAACGCAAGCGTCGTTCACGTTGACTTTATGATTGGTACAAAAGACTTGGAAATTGTTGGTATCGGTTTTGACGGAAGCAAAGAACAACTTTTCGTTGACGGCGAATGGGTAATTTAATTTGACAATAAAATAAAAGGGGAAGTCGCAAAAGCGACTTCCCTTTTCTTTAAGGACAAAAATCAAATATTGGTGGGGAGAGATATTCGTCCGAAAAGACACAATTGTATTTTTTTCAACAAAAATAAATTAAATGTTCAATTGCATTATAATTGTGCTTGCTTAAAATTACCTTAATTGTTTTAATAATCTTTGCTTTCTCTCACACAATCACAATGGTTGCCTTCGCTTACCATGTTGAAATGGGATGCACACAACCAAATTGCCATATAAATACCTGCAATGCCCACTAAAATATACAAAAGGCGTTCCAGCCAAAGTGTACCCATTGTAATAAATGCAACCAAGTTGAAATCAAAAATGCCGATCAACAACCAGTTGAGTGCGCCAACAATGGTCAATACCAATGCGATGACAGATAATACGTTGAAAGTTGTTTTCATTGTTTTTCCTCCTTATTAAAGTCAACATTAGTTTGCACCATTTCAAATTTTGCATACAATAAAAAAAAGCATCACACAATTTGTGATGCTTTTTAATTTGCTTTTTACAGCTTTTTACCGTAAATTCTAAATATTTTGTTTAATTTGCCACCAGCTTTTTCGTTGTTTAGACGGGAGGCAAGGTTGTCTTCCATGATTGTTCCCGACTCTACGTAGTCAATTTTGCGTTTGGATGCGTTGATGTACATTTGGTGATACATTAAGTAGTTTGCTCCTGTATTTTGATATTTTGGAACAACGTACTGCAACATAATGCGCATTGACTTGATTTTTCCTTTGTAGTAGGCCATTTTCAATAAGGAAATGGGATTGATACTTCCTTTCATTTTTCTAAACACAAAATAGAAATTGGGTACTGCCATAACAAATCCCACAGGCTCGTTGGTTTCCACCTTTCTTGCAATTAAAATGAGGTCTTGCCACAAGAAGTTTTTCCACCCCTTAACAATTGATTTCAATTGTGCAATGGATGGCACTTCTTGAAAAATGACGTCGTTGTGTGCCATGCACATAATGTGGTGAATATCGGCAATTTCTCTGTCTATTTGAGAAAAATCTGCTTGGGCAACGTACAAGCCATAACGTTTTTGCAACCTATCTTTTATCTTTTCCACTCCTTCAAAGTCATAGCCTTCGTACGAACAAAGATAATTGACTGTGTCAAAGTCTTTTTTGAAACCAAACTCTTCCAACAATTTTTGATAGTAAGGTGGATTGTAGGAAGTTAAAAACATAGGTTCATATTCAAACCCACAAACTTGCACACCACGTCTGTTGTCTTGGTCAAAAGGAAAGTAAGTGCCTTCAACGTAACTTGCACCTTTTTCTTTGAGAAGGCTACACAACCTTTCAAGCAAAAGATTGGCAACTTGTTGATCGTCAATACACTCGAAATGGGAAAAATATCCACACTTTTCCAACTTGAGTTGTCTTGACGGAGCAATGGTACACAAAGCGCGCGCCACCATTTTGCCATCTTTATATACACCAAAGGCAAAATAAGTTTTTTCCACCAAAACGAGTTTTACCAAAGTTTTGAATAAATCGTGCATCATATACGGAGGAAATTTGTCATCATTTTGGTAAATGAAAAAGGGCATTTTGACAAACTGTTTAAGTTGTTTTTTTGTCGTAAGTTGAACTGCTTTCATAAAAACATAAAAAAAAGTGCGTGAAAAACCAAAGGCTTTTCACGCTTGTTGTCCATTAGTTGTTGCTTTTGAGTGCTTGTGCAAGTTGGTCGGGGCAAGAAGTGGATTTCATGCCACAGCAAATGCCTTCCAAACGAGCAATTACTTCTTCTACGGGCATTCCTTCCACCAACTTTGCAATACCTTGCAAGTTGCCGTGGCAACCACCATAGAAACTGACGTTATAAACCTTGCCATCCACCACGTCAAAATTAATTTCTCTTGAACAAGTACCTTTTGTTTTGTACGTCATTGTTTGCTCCTTTTGACAAAAAAATTGTCTTTTGTTTGACTAGATTATAGTCCAAATTGCAATTTTAGGCAACGATTTGACATGTTTTTGCAAACAAAAGGACGCATGCACAAGCACACGCCCGAATGTCTGACTTATTAGATGTTGAGAAGTCTGAAGATTTTTTTGCTGAGAACCATGAAAATGAGGTCCAAAACCCAAATTAACCAACCACCAAAAATTCTGATGATGCCAGCAACAATTTTGCCTTCTTGAAAACGAGTAATGATACCACAGATCCATGCCGTTACGGGAATGATTGCCAAAATCAAGCTGACAATATAACCCAAACCAAAGTAATCACCTTTTTTTGCCATAATGAACGTTACCTCCATATTTGATGTAAATATTATACTATATCAATTTTTTTTTGTAAATACCTTTTTAAAATTTACATACTATATAAATATGTCATTATGCCAAAAAACGTTTGATTGCAAATGTCAAACATATACTTTTCTTGTTGCAATTTTTCTTCTTCGATGGGATTGGACAAAAAACCAAATTCCACAATGATGGATGGCACGTCGGCACACCTGCAAACGTAAAAATCGCCAGATAAATGGCTGTGATTGTTTTGAGTAAATTTGTTGAGCGACTGCTGTACCTTGGAAGCAAACTCGCCGGATTTTTCGTCTCCTTTTTGAAAAAAGACTTGTGGGCCTTGTCTTGACGACAAGGCAAATTTGTTCATATGCACAGACACCACCAAAGTTGGGTTGCAACTTTCGATAATTGCTTTTCTTTTTTGCATATCTCGTCTTTTAAATCCCTTTGTCGCCAAGCCGTAAAGACCGTCTTGCGTTTTTCTCGTATAGACAACTTCCGCTCCAACGTTGGCAAACATTGAGCCAAGACATTGAGCGTACAAAAGGTTGAGATCACTTTCTTTTACGTTGGTGTTTACACCCACGACACCACTGTCCACACCACCGTGTCCCGCGTCGATAACTATGGTAAAAGTGGATAAATTTTCTTGTGCCGGAAAAGAGGTATAAGAAATGGCAAAAAGCAGACAAATTTGTGCCAAAATTACACAAACAAGTATCAAAGCCAACGTTTTTTTCCCAATTGCAACAATCATAAACTCTTTTCCTTGTTATTATAGACATAATTTCAAAAATAACCATAAAACCGACAAAATTCGCCTACTTTTGCACGAAAATGTGCAAAGTTATGCACTTATCCACAAAGTTATCCACAAGAACGTATGTTTATGTGGACAAAGTGTTTCATAGTGTTTCTCACAAATTTTTGCTTGTTTCATTGAAATATATGCTTGTACAACTTGTTTTAGCACATAAAAACAGCCCAAGGCAAATTGCTTTGGACTGTTGCGTTTTTTTTTATTGAATTTTTAACGTTTTT
>JAFQWS010000063.1 GCA_017407305.1 Clostridia bacterium | reverse complement strand
TAAAGGACACGAGTGGCAGGCGACTATTGCAAGTAGAAATGCAGGTCGTGGCTGTCCATATTGTTATAAGGAGAAACGAAAGAAAAAGAATGAAAAAGTGGAAGATTAAGAGATTTTTTAAAAGCATATGGAGATATGTAAGTTTTGCTTTTCAATTGCCTCACTTTATAACGATGATAGTTTTATTGTCGGCTTCAATTATTTGTTTACTTATTTCATTAAATACAGCAAATGAAAACGAAACGGTATCTTCAATTTTGTCAAATGTGTTTGCTGGACTAATAACAGGCATTGCGATATGTTTGATTTCTGGTTTAAGAGGTGTTACTTCTTATCGTATAAAGGGAAAAATTGAGTGGTTAGAAAATTTACATAATGAATGTATTGATTTTATGAAAATGCATAGAGGGTTGCTTTTATTAGATTTAAGCAACAGCGATAAAGTATATGAAAAAACATATGATTTAATTTGTAAAGCTAGTGGAATAAATACTACTATATCACAAAGTCAATTTAATAAAAAACTGTGTTTTAATGCTATAATATTTTGCAAGAAAAAATTAAATTATGATTGTGAGCAAACTAATAATCTTTACGCTGAAGTAAGAGATAAAATAATTGATTTAGACGTTAATACTATAACAAAAAAAGAACTCTTAAAAACATTTAGCGAAGTTGATACAATTATTTCAAAATTAAATGGTGTGATTGTTAACAAGTTAGATGCATTAAAAACACAACAAAATATGGTAAATCGTTTTTTTATATGAATTTTTTTAGGGATTTGTAAATTTTAATAGTTGAAAATTTAGAATGCTATCACCACTTGCCCGCCAAAAAACACGAGACAAATTGTTTCGTGTTTTTTGTTTTAAAATGAAAATACATCTTTTCTATGCGAAAGGTTGGCATGTTCTTTACCTTTGAACGGACTCAATGAAACACTCATTAGTTGGTATTGCGTTTAATATAAAAAAGGGACATAATCACTATTATTATGCTTGAAATGTGCCTATTTCTATTATCTATTAAGAATACTTATTAAGCAGTAGGTATATTGACTTAACATCTGCATGATTGCTTTATTTTGTTGTAATCGTGAACAATTTAATTTAGAGTAATGCAAAGATAGAAACACAGGAGAAACACTATGGGCCTTTTGAATATTTTTAGAATAAAAAAAATTAAAAATAAAATTAAAGAACTATCTGTTTTTCTATTGCCTTTATTTCAACTTTCCCCCACCACTAATTCTCCGTTGGAGTTTCGGTGGGTTGGGGTGTTTTTAACGTTTTCAATAGCACAAGCGCATAGGCAACTGAAATTATAATTATTGCAACTGCTGTCAAAATTTCAATGGTGGGTGTAAGCGCTTGGGTGTTTTGGAAAACGGAAAAGACGTTTACCAAAGAGTGAGTCAAAATGCAAGCAATTAAAGAACCTCCCTTGTAAAACATAATTACAAACAAAAATCCCACTGCCGTTGCATAAAACACTTGGCAAACGTTTGGCAACAAGTTGTCTAAGCCTCCCGACAGCAAATTTACCAAATGTCCCACGCCAAAGGTTACGCTGGAAACAATCACGGCTGTTTTTACGTTGTCTTTTTCCAATGCTCTAAACAAAAAACCTCGAAAAATAATTTCTTCCACAAAGCCAACGCAAAGCATTGCCAATACGTTGAAAATGCAATCCCAAAGGTTATAGTTTACCGTTGCCCCAAACCAAAAGTTGACGGAAACAAGCACCAACAAGGGAATATAAAACAAAAAGTTTTTTGCGTTATATTTGGGTTTGCACAAACCGTATTTTTCCATCAAATTGTTTTTTTTGATCCAGAAAAACAAAACCAACGAAAGCGCAAACAAAAACAAGAAAGAAAACAACTTGCTTATTTTTACCAAGTCGGAAAGCGCGTCACCCAAACTTGCGCCAACGATATATATACCGATGAAAACTAGCGAAAACCACAATTGGCTTTTGTTGTACAACTTGCCCATATATTCGCTCCCTTAAATCCTTTTGCTTTTTTAGATGTTGCCATCGACTGGATTATACAAAATTTCTCGTAGGTTTTGCAATACTTTCTCTTTTAAAATTTTCAATGATTGTCCTTCCACCACTTTCAAAGGGATGTCTCAACCTTATTAGTTCTTAAAACCTATGAATTTATTAAAAATTTTTACACAAAAACCAACTTTCTTTTTGCCAATTGCGTATTGCAATATGACAAAATATATTGTAGAATATTTAAAAATTAATTGTAAAAGGCAAGGGCTTCTCTATGGAAAAAGCAAAAGTATATTTTTCAAAAAAGATAACTCCCCAACAAATTGTGGAAATGTTCAAAGTCTTGAACAAAGACCTAAAAGGCAAAGTCGCAGTAAAAGTTCACTCGGGCGAAAAGGGCAACCAAAACTATTTGCACCCCGAATTTTTCCGTGACATCATCTCCCACGTGGGTGGCACAATCGTCGAGTGCAACACGGCATACCCCGGCGAACGCAACGAAACGCACAAACACAAGGCCCTTATGGACGAACACCGTTGGACAAAATACTTTGACGTTGACATCATGGACGAAACCAGCGACGTCGCTTTCCCCATTGTCGGTGGCAAAATTTTGAAAGAAAACTTTGTTGGCGAACATATCCTCAACTACGACTCTATGTTGGTGCTTTCCCACTTCAAAGGGCATCCGTCGGGTGGTTATGGTGGCGCGTTGAAACAACTTTCCATTGGTTGTGCTTCCAGCAAAGGAAAAGCGTGGATTCACTCGGGTGGTAAGGTAACCGACCAAAAAATTCTTTGGGACAACTGCGCCGAACAAAAGGTGTTTTTGGCATCCATGGCAGAATCTGCAAAGTCGGTTGTAGACCATTTCAAAGGCAACGTTGCCTACGTTTCCGTAATGTGTAATATGTCGGTAGACTGCGACTGCTGTGCCGTGGCCGAAGACCCTTGCATGAAAGACATTGGCATTTTGTCCAGTTTGGACCCCGTTGCATTGGACCAAGCGTGCATAGACTTGGTTTATAGCGCCGACGATCCGGGCAAACACCACCTTATTGAACGCATTGAATCTCGCTTTGGCACTCACACCATTGACGTTGCCGACGAAATTGGAGCAGGAACAAAAGAGTACCAACTCATTTGCATTGACTAACCTTTAAAAAATTAGGTTTGCATTTTTGCAAACCTTTTTTTTATTTCAAAAATTTACGGTGTTCATTGTTGAAAAGGCGAACGCTTTGTGATATAATTTTGTAAAATACAAAAAGAGGAAAATTTTATGGATCAACAAAACAGAAACGACGTAGGCGGAAAAGCCGGTTTGGTGGGCATTGTTGCCAACGTGCTTTTGGCAAGTGGCAAATTGTTTGCCGGAATTTTGACCGCGTCCATGTCCATCATTTCCGACGCGCTCAACAATTTTACCGACGGATTGACTTCGGTAATTTCCTTCGTCGGATTTAAACTTTCCCAAAAACCTGCCGATGACGAACATCCCTACGGCCACGCTCGCTTTGAATACGTTTCCAGTTTGATCATTGCCATAGTCGTGTTGTTTATTGGCTTTGAATTGGGCAAAAGTTCCATTGAAAAGATTATCAACCCCCAACCAATCAACTTTTCTTTGATTGCCGTCATCATCTTGGCGGTTTCCATTTTGGCAAAAGCAGGCTTGTTTGTTTACAACAGCGTGTTGGCAAAAAAGATTGATTCTTCCACGCTAAAAGCCACCGCCATCGACTGCCGAAACGACGTAATTATGACTGCCGTCGTTCTTGCATCCACCTTGGTCGAACGTTTTACCGGTTGGAAGGTGGACGGCTACACAGGATTATTGGTCGCCCTCTTTATCTTCATAAGTGGATTTTCCTTGCTTAAAGAAACTGTTTCCCCCATTTTGGGCGAACACAAAGACCAAAAAATAAAGCAATTGTTGGACGAAAAAATTAAAGAGTACGACATTGTGGAAAACTACCACGATTTGATGATTCACGACTATGGTCCGGGAACTTCTTTTTGCTCGGTGCACTTGGAAATTGACAAAAACGTCGATCCCTTGATTGCCCATGAACAAATTGACAAGTTCGAACGCGAATTTTCCCTTTGTGGCACGGTTTTGACAGTACACTACGACCCCATCGTTTGCGACAGCCCCGAACTCAATCAAATTAAAGACGTGATTACAAAAACGTTAAAACAAATTGACGACAGGCTTTCCATTCACGATTTGCGTTTTACCCCTTGCGACGGCTTTTTGAACGTGTTTTTCGACTTGCCCTTGCCCGGAGATTTAAACGCGAAAAAACAAGAAATCGAAAATGCCATTTTGTGCAACTTGACGGAACAAACACAAAACAAATACCAACTTGTCATCGCCTACGACAACTACGTTTTTAATTAAACAAAGAAAAACAGCACGCCACCCTTGACAAAACCAAGGCTGGCGTGCTTTTTTGTTGCAAGTTGCACCTTTTAGATTGCTTGAAAGTTTACGTCCAAGAGAACTGACTCTTTTTGAAAAAGTTTGACGCTAGTTCAAAATCCACGTTGCAAGGTTAAGCGACGTTGCAATGTTGAGCCAAATGGGGTAAATAAGCAAAATTCCTGCAAACAACTTGTTGCGTTTGAAAATTGCCGTTATCAACAACCAAGCGAAAATGGCGTTTGTTGTTATTATTACCATACCCAAAAAGAGT
>JAFQWS010000062.1 GCA_017407305.1 Clostridia bacterium | reverse complement strand
TTTGTTTGCAGGTACAACCGAATCCCCCGGCGAAATGGAAATTTATCAAGGCAGAAGCTTCAAAGTCTATCGTGGCATGGGTTCATTGGCAGCAATGGCAAAAGGTAGCAAAGACAGATATTTCCAAGAAGACAACAAAAAGTTTGTTCCCGAAGGTGTTGAAGGTCGTGTTCCCTACAAAGGCGACCTTTGCGATATGGTATATCAACTTCGCGGTGGTGTTGCAAGTGGCATGGGTTATGCCGGACAAAAAGACATCAAAAGTATGAACGAAAACGTTCGTTTTGTTCGTATTACAAACGCAGGTTTGATCGAAAGTCACCCTCACGACATTTCCATCACAAAAGAATCCCCCAACTACACAACAAAATTGTAATCATGGTACAAAGAATAGACGGAAAAACGCCTTTCGGTGGCGATTATACTGAAATTACCTTTTTTGACAAAGAAGGAAAGGAAGTGGAAAAGCAATTTGCCACAAAGCTTGTGGTAAAGGAATTTACCAATGAAGGTAAACTTGTCCACGAAACGGTCATGACCAAAAAAGAAAAATAACAAAAAGCACAAGCAACTTTGCTTGTGTTTTTTTAAGGAAATATCAAATAAAAAAGGTTACAATTGTATTGCAACAAAAGAATTGCATTTTTGAATAGTCAGGGCTTTACTGAAAATTCACTTTGTTGTAAAATAGAGTAAAATTTTTGACCATTAGGTCAATAATAGATTTGTAAAGGATATCTTTTACTAAAGAGGTTATTATGCGCAATAAAATTTTCAAAACGATTGCACTTGCGTTGATATTGGTGTTTATCCTCGGTCTTACGGCAGGTTGCTTTTCCCAAGTGGAATTTGCCTACATCAACGGAGTGTTATCTTACAAAAATCAACAAGGCGAGTGGATTCCCCTTGAAGGCAACGGCAGTTCCGTGTCCTTTTCCGTCATAGACGGCAATCTTTGCTATCTTGACGATTTGGGCAATTGGGTGGAAGTTGACCAAGGCAGTGACGTCGTTTTTTCCATTAGAAATGGCAAACTTTGCTACTATTCCAACGGAAGTTGGGTGGAAGTTGGTGGTGACAGCACCATTACTGTGGAAGGCACCAGCCAAATTGTAGATTTATATTTGCAATCGGTACAATCAGGTTATTCGGGTTCTATTTTCGATTTCATTGACGAGTTGGAACAAGCAACCCACGATTTCCAAATACACGACGACGTTTTTGCGTCTGTACAACAAAACCTCGGTTGTGTTGTGTCAGTTTGGTGCGAAAACAACGATGCGTCTTCGGCAGGCAGTGGCGTCATCATTGATTTGGACAAAGAAAACGGCAACGCCTACGTCATTACCAACTGTCACGTTGTCTATGACGATTACACAGGCAGATTTTTCTCGGATATTTACATTGCATTGTACGGACAAGAATATTCCGAAACACTCATTGAAACGGAACTTGTCGGGGGTTTGCAAACGTACGACATTGCAGTTTTGAAGGTGGAAAACAGCGACGTCATCAAAAACAGCCACGTTACACAAGCAGTCGTTTGTCAAGACCAAACGGCATACGTTGGCGAAACGGTCTATGCAATTGGCAACCCTGACGGCGCAGGTATTGCAGTTACAATGGGCATTGTCAGTGTGGACAGCGAAACAATCACAATGCCGGGCATCAAAAACAGTCGCATTGAAATTGGTTACAGAGAAATTCGTGTAGATGCACCCATCAACAGTGGCAATAGCGGTGGCCCTTTGTTCAACAGCAAAGGTCAAGTCATTGGCATTGTCAATGCAAAAAATACCGAAAATGAAAACATGGGCTACGTTTTGCCCATTAACCCCAGTTATTTGGCAGCACTCAAATTGATTGAAACCTATCAAAACAACGGAAGCAACTCCCCCATTGGCGTTGTTAGAAAGGTTTTGATGGGAGTCACAATTCAAATTGCCAGTTCGACGGCAGTTTTTGAAGATGGCAAGACTTTCATCAAAGAAACAATCCAAGTTGTCAGCACCGAAGCTGGTAGCGTAAGCCATGGTGTGTTGCTTCAAGGAGATACCCTTGTATCCATCATCATTGACGGAGTGGAATACGAAATCACTCGTTTGCACACCGTTACGGAAAACATATTGCGTTGCTCAGTTGGCGATACAATTCAAATGAAACTTGTTCGCGATGGCGAAACGTTGACAGTCAGCATTACTTTTGGCGAAAGCAACACGGCAACAATTGACTAAATACGGCAAAGAAAAAGCCTCAACAATTCGTTGAGGCTTTTTTATTTGAACTAAAATTAGATTTTGTCGTTGGAACCCAAAACGTTGAGGATCTTTCTCTTGACCATTTCTTTGATTGCTTTTCTTGCAGGTCCAAGATAATTTCTGGGGTCAAATCCTTCGGGGTGTTCTGTAAAGTATTTTCTAATTTCTGCTGTGCAGGCAAGTCTAATGTCAGAGTCAATGTTGATTTTGCAAACTGCTCTTTTTGCTGCTTCACGCAACATTTCTTCGGGAACTCCTTTTGCGCCGGGCATATTGCCACCGTATTTGTTGATTTGTTCAACAAATTCTTGAGGAACGGAACTTGCGCCGTGCAAGACGATGGGGAAACCGGGCAAACGTTTTTCTACTTCTTCCAAAATGTCAAAACGAAGTTGAGGTTCGCCTTTGAATTTGAATGCGCCGTGGCTTGTGCCAATGGAGATTGCCAAAGAGTCAACACCTGTACGATTTACAAATTCTTCAACTTGTGCAGGGTTTGTGTAACTGCCATATTCGTTGGAAACGTGTTCTTCAACACCGGCAAGTGTACCCAATTCGGCTTCGACAACAACACCGTGTTGGTGTGCATAGTCGGCAACTTTCTTGGACAATGCAATGTTTTCTTCAAAAGGAAGGGAACTTGCGTCAATCATAACGGATGTAAAACCATCATCAATACATTGTTTGCAAAGTTCAAAGCTGTCA
>JAFQWS010000061.1 GCA_017407305.1 Clostridia bacterium | reverse complement strand
TAGCAGGTGGCGCAGTTGCAGCAGCAGCACCCGTCGAAGAAAAGACAGAATTTGACGTTGTTTTGAAAGGCTTCGATGCATCCAAGAAAATCGCAGTTATCAAAGCACTTCGTGAAATCACAGGTTTGGGCCTTGTCGAAGCAAAGAACATGGTCGAAGGCGCACCTCAAACAATCAAAGAAGCATTGCCCAAAGACGCAGCAGAAGAAATGGTCAAAAAACTCAAAGATGCTGGCGCAGACGCAGAACTCAAATAAGAATTTTAAAAATTTCAAATTTGAAGCCACAAGATTTTTCTTGTGGCTTTTTGCTTTGTATGGGTATTGACAAACCAACTTGTTTGCAATAAAATAATACAAAAGGAGAAACAATATGAAGGTTTTATTGTTACAAGACGTAAAAGGTTCGGGCAAAAAGGGCGAATTGGTGGACGTTTCCGACGGATATGCAATCAATTTTCTCATCAAAAAGGGTTTGGCAAAAAAAGCAACCACCGACGTCATCAACAGCGTCAACATTTCCAATGCAGCAGCAATGCGCCACAAGGCAGAAGAATTGCAAAAAGCAAAAGATTTGGCAAGTCAACTCAAAGGAAAGACGGTCATGGTCAATTTGCAACGTGGTGCAAATGGAAAGGCATTTGGAAGCATCACCACAAAAGAAATTGCCGAAGGGCTTGTTGCTTTGGGTTTTCCCATTGACAAAAGACAAGTGGTGTTAAAAGACGCCATCAAACAAAGCGGACAATACGTTGTCAAAATCAAAGTTTACGCAGACGTTTCAGCCGACGTAAATTTGGTGGTTGGCTAACACAAAACAAACAAAATGCTTGTTGTGTCTTTAAAAGTGTTTTTTGTTGACACGACGGGCTTTTTAATTTATTATTAAATCAGCAAAAACAAAACAAAAGAACAACGGAGGAAAAGAAATGGCTGGTCACGGCGCAATTAAAATTTTCGCAGGAAACGCATCAAAACAATTAGCACAAAAAATTTGCGACAAACTTGGTTTGCCTTTGGGCAACATGGAAGTGGGCAAGTTTTCCGACGGTGAAATCAACGTCAATATTGCAGAAACAGTTCGTGGTTGTGAATGTTTCATCATCCAATCCACGTCGGCACCTGTCAACGACAACCTTATGGAATTGTTGATCATCACAGACGCAATGAGAAGAGCATCTGCACGCACAATCAACGCAATTATTCCCTACTTTGGTTATGCTCGTCAAGACAGAAAGGCACGTGCAAGAGATCCCATCTCTGCAAAACTCGTTGCCGACATTTTGACAAAAGCCGGTGTTGACCGTGTTGTTACAATGGATTTGCACTGTGGTCAACTTCAAGGTTTCTTTGACATCCCCGTTGACAATCTCAAAGGTATGCCCACCTTTGTAGAATATTTCCAAAAACACAACCTTCTTGGCGAAGACACAATGGTTGTCTCCCCCGACATTGGTTCCGTTGCACGTTCCAGAAGTTTGGCAACAAAAATCAACGCACCTTTGAGCATCATTGACAAACGTCGCCCCAAAGCAAACGTTATGGAAGTTATGAACATCATTGGCAACGTTGAAGGCAAAGTTTGCTTGATGATGGACGACATGATTGACACAGGTGGAACAATCACCCAAGGCGCACAAGCACTTATTGACAACGGCGCAAAAGAAGTTATTGTTTGCTGTTCACACGCAGTTTTCTCTGGCCCTGCCATTGAAAGATTGCAAAAGAGTGCAATCACAAAGGTTGTTGCCCTTGACACAATTGAAATTCCCAAAGAAAAACACTTTGACAAATTGGAAGTTGTTTCCATTGCCGATTCTTTTGCAGAAGTTATCGACAGAATTTACACAGACAAACCTGTTTCCAAATTGTTTGAATAAAATCTTTAAATGTTGTCAACACTCTCGAATATCTCGGGAGTGTTTTTTTATGTTTGCAATTTGGTGTCACAATTCAAAAAGAGTTGTTTCAAAAATTTTGTTGGTGTTGTGTGCCTTTATTTTGGTATGCACGTTTTGTCAAAAGCACTCTTTATTAAAGGTCAATTGTCCCAAAGAAGTTTGGTCAATAGAAGACGGTCAGTTGATTTGTTCCGACGTGCAACAAGGCACATTGGTGGGCGTGACTTTGAACGTTTGTGGCGACTTGGACAGTCTTTTGCATCAATTCAAAGCAAAAGTTGTGTTTTCTGACCAATTTGGATACTACTGTTTTTCCCCTTATATAGAAGGTGGAGTTTACCTTGAAGGAAGATACATCAATTTGCAAATAAGCAAAGATTGTACCAAGGTGGGCAGTCCCTTGATTGTGGGCAGTTATTAAAAGTATGTTTAACAAAATACAAATTGGAAATAATTAGTGCAGTGGAGGAAAATATGAACAACTACAAAAATCAAACTAAATTATCTAGATTTATCAAAAACAACATGGCATTGTTGGTCATTATTTTTTGCATTTTTGCAATTTTGGGAGTTGTCCTTGTCAGTTACTTGGTGACCGACCAACCCGACGTTCCCGTTGACAACAATCCTGACGTAAACCGACCTGACGACAATCAAAACGTCAACCAAAATCCCGACGAAGATGATAATCAAGCCAATCAAACGCCCGAACCCGAACCTATTGAAACTTTTTCCTATCCATTAGAATTTATCTCGGTGGGTATGGAACATTGTGACGGGCAAGAAATCATTTTCGTTTACAATTCCACACTCAATACGTGGCGCAACCACAAGGGAGTTGATTTGATTGCTCAAGAAGGCACCAAGGTGTCAGCTATGAAAAGTGGAACAATTGTGGAAGTGGGCAACACTTACGAAATGGGTTGGTACGTTGTCATTGACCACGGCGATGGTGTTGTTGCAACCTACGCATCACTTGGCGAACCTATTGTGGTAGAAGGTCAAAAGGTGGAAAAAGGCCAAGAAATTGGCGAAGTATCCACAAGCGCATCCTATGAATTTAGCCAAGGCGCACACCTTCATTTGGAAATTGAACAAAACGGACAACACGTCAACCCCATTGATTTCATAGAAAATCAACCTCAATAAAATTTAAACAAAAAGACTGACGAAATCGTCAGTCTTTTTTTGTCGCCAGAATGCTCAAAAATGCACACAAACGACAGGGTTTTGTAAAAAACAATTTGATTTAAGAGTTTTGCTGTGATATAATAAAACAAAAAAGGAGGGCTAAAATGAAAAAGAAATTTTTATTTTTAATGATGGCTTTGTTGCTCGTTTTTAACGTAACAGTACTTTCTGGCTGTGATCTTTTTGGCTCGTTTGATGACGATGACGACGATCAACTTCCACAAATTGACAATTCCATTGACTTGGACCAATTTACACCTGAGCCCGACGACGACAACGTTTACGTCGAAAACGAAACCTATTACACGTCAAAATCTATTGATTTGGTTACTGAAATCAACGGAAATTATACTGTTGACAGACCTTTTACTCTTGATCCCGACAACGAAAACAAAAGAATTTATCACAATATCTATCTTTACGAGGAGGATTTTTTGCAAGTTCTCTATTATGAAGACGTTGATGATTTGGGTAGATTGTTCGTTATTATGAGTGACGTCTCCGACCAAGAATATGCTGAAATTGAGTACAGCTTAAATGGTTCTCCTTTGCAAATCAACGTCATTGAACAAGGCATTTTTGATATTATTTTGGACGTGGAAACCTTTGCCATTGACTTGGTAAAAATTGGCGATATTGATACACCCGTTTACGAAACAATAAAAACTTGCGAATTGAATATTCATCTTTCTCAAGGCGACCATACCTACACCCCTATGACTTTAAACCAAGACAACGAGTTTTTCCTTCAAGCAGAAATTCCCATGGGTGCATCTATCGGTTTTTACAGTGCTTCGCACATGTCACATTACAAACTGACGGTGGACTTTGGTTTGATTGACACTTTGGTTTACTACAACATTGGTCTTACAAAACCTTCGCAAGTGCAAGTGCATGTTGGTGGAAGGTACAACGTTTACTTCAATGCAAAAACTTACGTTTTGAGATTGGAACTTCAAAATCCCGAAACGGCAGAGTATTTTTGCCAGGTGGAGTGGAATCAAGGCAACGTACTTACTGCCAAAAGCAGTGCAACACCCTATTTGTTCGAATACGAATTTGTGGCACAAGGTCGCCCCAACGATCCCTACGTTGATATTCCTTCCTTTTTCCCTCAATTGGGTATGGCTTATAAATTGACGATAATTGACTTGGACGGGGTTGTGGCTTACGACCAATATATTACAGAAGAGGGAACGTACAAGTTGACGATAAATTTGAAAGAATTTACCCTTTCGATAGAAAGAATTTCCTAATTGTACAAAAAGATTTTACAAAAAAAAGACTGACGAGATCGTCAGTCTTTTTGTTTGCCCAAAATTTACACGTTTTTATTTGCAAACAAACGCAGTTAGACGTTGTTTTATTCCATACGTTTGTAGGAAATGGTTGCACCAACCGACGTGCTGGGTGATGTCGAATACAAAGTGTAAGAAACTTCGCCCGTTTGGTCGTTGTAAGAAACGGTGTGGAAACCGGAAATATCCACGTCAAAACAACCTGTGCCAATTTGTTGTGCTCCGTGTACGAAGTACATTGTCAGACCATCCGTCGTTGTGGTGGCAACCGTTCCCGTTGTTCCCGAAACGGACAAAGTATGTTCAACTTCCACTTTCACCTTTTCTTCCAAGATGGCAATTCGCCTAAGAAGGTCGGCAACCGTTTGGCTTAAATCTGCGTGAGATTTTTCTTCCAAATCTTCAATTCTTTCTTGCAAGTCATCCACAGTTTCTGACAAACTTGGATGGGAAAAGGTTTCCAAAACGCCCACTCTGGTGTCAAGTTGGCTCAAAGCATTGCTCAAATCGGGGTGAGAGTTTTCCTCCAAATGGACCACTCGTTCCATCAATGAATCAACTGCGCCACTCAAATCGGGATGAGCTTTTTCCTCCAAACTTACCACTCGTGTTGTCAATGCGGTAAGATTGGAACTCAAATCGGGATGGGAGTTTGCTTCCAAAAGGGCAATTCTTTCCAAAACGTTATTTTGGTTGGATTCCCCTGTGGCATTTTCTTCCAAAACGGACAATCGTTCTTCAACGTTTGCCAATGTTTTGCTGGTGTGCAATGCCAATCCACCCACGTCGCCAAAGTATTCAATTTCGATATGAGGGTTGTGGTCGTATTTAATGACTTCTTGCCAATTTGCATCTTTGTAAAAAGTGATCGTGCCACCCATTTGCCCATAAATTGTTTTCAAAGAGATGTCAATTGGCGTGATTTGAGGTTCGGGCAAGGCGTGAAGATATCTATCGCTATTAAATCTATCCAACAAAGGATAGGTTTCGTGAGGCGTTTTTGTCACAGCATGGATTCGTTTAATAAACTGACCTGTTTCAAAGTTGATTTCATCTTGCATCAAACCACAGCCGTACATTCTATAAGTTTTACCAAAGGACACTTTTTCTTCGTAGTAATCAGCATAAGGGTAGATGGTTGTACCTTCCGTTACTTGAAAGTTGTTAAATTTTGCAACTTCGCTCCTTCTTGTTGTGAAAAGATAAATGTGACTATCCAAAATTTCTTGCGTAATTTCCAACGAACCGCCGTTGTACCAACGTTTTGTTTGATCCGTGTAGCTTCCCCAAGCTATGTAGTTGGTAAGAACATCCAATTGGTCATAAGTAAGAGTATAGATTTTGCCCACTTCAAGTTCGGGAAAGATTTCTCCAAAAGTTGCGTCCTCAATGGGTATTTCGTTATTGTCCGAAGCTATCAAATGGTGACACCAAGCAGAAAAGGAATTGTGAGTTGCACTCAAAATGCCGTAATCTTCCATGGTTACTGCTTGTTTTATTGGCAAATTTTGGTAGTTAAACAAGTTTCTTCCTTTAAACTTCACACTGCCTATGTCGCAGTACCAGCCATAAAGATTTGACATACAAGAGGAACCAACCAATCTTTTAAGTTTTGCAGGGCCGTCAAAAATCACGTCGCCATATCCCATTGGCTTTGTGCACACTTGGTCGGTTGAACCAAAATGGGTAATGACAGGGATTTTTGTGGTATTTTTCAAAAGTGGTTGGTAATTGTCTTTGACTGCCTTTTGCGACAAGATTGATTGGTTGGAACTTCCAACTTCTTGTGAGATGTCTGTAAGTCCTTCGATGGGAGAAAGAACAATTTCCCAATAGGTTGTGGCTTGGTCGGGTGGTGTCACGTTGGCAGTTGCCGAAACGCTTGATTTGCAAGCATAAAGCCAACCGTTGTAGTTTACGCAGTCGATATAGTTGATGTTTCTAACGTACGCAACGCCCGATTGCCAAAGTCCCAAGTATCTAAAAGACGTACCTTGATAGCCTCTGCTACCTGTACTGCCTTTGGCACCCGTATTACCCCTAGGAATACCAAAGGTAAAGGTAGGGTTTGTTGCACCATCCGATGTTACGGTTGCCTCACTACCTGCGGCTAAAGTTGTTGCCTTAACAGAGATAATTGGTGTAGTACCGTCTGCGCCTGGTTCACCATCTTCGCCTTTATCACCTTTATCCCCCTTGTCACCTTTGTCCCCCTTTTCCCCTTTTGGAATACCAAAAGTAAAGGTGGGATTGATTTCTCCGTCACTTGTTATCGTGGGAAGAGAGTCTTGTGGCAGTTGAATTGCATTTACAAAAATGGTTGGGGTTGTTCCGTCTGCGCCTTTTTCACCGGCATCGCCTTTGTCGCCCTTTTCCCCTTTTTCGCCAACGGGCAAACCAAAAGTAAGTGTAGGATTGGTCTTTCCGTCGGTATGAACGGTGGGAAGGGAATCCACAGGCAAACTGACTGCTTCAACAAAAATGGTGGGAGTCAATCCCACGTCCCCCTTGTCCCCTTTGTCTCCCTTTGGACCTTGTTCTCCCATTTGGCCGGTGTCACCTTTGTCGCCCTTGTCCCCTTTGGGGCCGGGTTGACCGTCAAAAAGGCCCTTTTCCTTGTCGGACAAAAGTTGTTGAGCCGTTTGGTTGGCAAACTCAACAGCGTCCAACGTTTGTTCTTTTGCAATTTGCAATTGTTCTTCAAATCCGTCCAACTGACTTAATTTTGCATTTGCCTTGGTAAGGTAATCTTCCCAAGCAAAACTGCCTTCTTGTGCATCAATGGAACTGTTTACAAAAAAGGCACTTTGTGCCGACTTTTTGGACTTGAACACAGCCAAAGTGGTGGGTGTTTCCTTTGCCACCAGTTGCACGTAAACAAGGCCTTCGCCCGACAAAATGCTGTTGGGCAAATCAAAGTGCAAGACCTGACCAAATTGTTCGTCAGCCATCAGTTCCAATTGGCTAGAAAGGTATTTTTTGCCATTTGGACAACTAAACTCGGCAAAAAAGCAATATTCTTGCCAAATCTCCGGCAAAGAAATTTTCAAAGCCGAAGTCAAGTTTTCCCCTTTTATCAGGGGAGCGTGGTCATCAAAAACAAGCGTTTTGTCTTGTGTCAAATGACCGTACAAATTAAAAATAGCCATATAAAAAACCTCCGTTATATTCATTATAACAGCGATAAAAGACACTTTTACAAATCGTGCCATTTTGCGGAAAATATGGTGCTTTACAAGGAGGGGAAAAAGGTGTATAATAATTTGTAGAAAAATAGGAGATTTTGACATGAAGCCTTACGATCCCAAAATGACGCGCTATCCCTATCCGGAAATTACCGACCAGCACTATTTGGTGGTAAAAAAGAACAATGGCGAAGTTTTTGACAAAAATTACAACTACGTAGATAAATCTTTTGGGTACAAAATTCGCCACAAATTTATGAGATTTTTGTTGTATACGTTGGCTTTCCCTGTTATGCGAATTAGAACGTGCCTCAAAATCAAAGGTAGAGAAAACCTCAAAAAGCACAAAGAAATTCTCAAAAAGGGAGCAGTCTCCGTTGTCAACCACGTATTTATTTGGGATTTCATTGGCATTATGCGTGCTCTTATTCCCCACGTTCCCTACATACCTGTTTGGGACGTAAATATGCGTGGAGAAAACAAAACGCTTATTCGATACAACAACGGCATCCCCATCCCCGTGGACGATATGCGTGCCACACACGCTTTCAAAAAGGCAATTTGCAATTTGCTTGAAGAGGGCAAATGGGTGCATTTTTCTGCTGAAGGCAGTATGTGGGAATACTATCAACCCATCAGACCTTTCAAAAAAGGCGCATTTTATTTTGCAGTAAGTTCAGCAAAACCCGTTGTTCCCATGGCGTACAGTTATCGTCAACCCAAAGGGCTTCAAAAATTGTTTTGGAAAAACCCTTTGTTGACCTTGACCATTGGAGAACCAATTTTCCCCGACACGTCTTTGCCCAAAAACGAAGCAATAGAAAAGTTGACCATTGAGGCACACCAAGCAGTTTGTCGTTTGGCAGGCATCCATCCCGAAGAAAACATTTATCCGCCTATTTTTGAAAACACAAAAAGGGTAGATTATTATTGATAAAAAGCTCCAAACTTGTTTGCTATATAATACCTTTTGTGTTATAATCTTGCAGGTTTGAAAAATATCTAAAAAAGGAAGTCAAAAATGAGAAACGTAGACGTTTTGATTGTAGGTGCAGGTCCTGCTGGCATATTTACAGCATTGGAACTTATCAAAAAAGGCTCAAAAAAATCCATATTGATTGTGGAAAAAGGCAATGCCATTGAAAAACGCAGTTGTCCCAAACACAAAGTTGGACATTGTGTCAGTTGTCCCAACTGTGCCATCACCAGTGGCTTTTCCGGTGCTGGTGCATTTTCCGACGGAAAATTGTCTTTGCACAGTGACGTAGGTGGCGATTTGCCCGAACTTGTTGGTGTGGACGTGGTGCAAGAAACCATTGCCTATGCCGATCAGATTTATTTGGATTTTGGTGCAGATCCTCACGTGGAAGGTTTGGATCATCCCGAAGAAGTGGAAAAAATTCGTCAAAGAGCAAACAAAGCAGGTTTGAAACTTGTCGATTGCCCCATCAGACACCTTGGCACGGAAAAAGCACAAGAAATTTATTACGCAATTGAGCAATACCTTCTTTCCAATGGTGTGGAAATTTTGTTCAACACCGACTGCGAGGAACTTGACATCAAAGATGGCGTTTGCTATGGTGCAACAATTGTAAACGCAAAGGGCGAAGAAAACGTAAAAGCACAAACAACCGTCATTGCAACAGGCAGACGTGGTGCCGATTGGTTGGAAAGAATGTGCAACAAGCACAACATTTCCCACTACCCCGGACAAGTTGACGTTGGTGTCAGAGTGGAAGTTCCCAACAGCGTTATGAAACAAATCAACGAAGCTTTGTACGAATCAAAATTGGTGGGCTATCCCATGCCTTTCTTGAACAAGGTGCGTACTTTCTGCCAAAACCCCGGTGGTTTTGTCAGCCAAGAAAACTACGAAAACAACCTTGCGTTGGTAAACGGACACTCTTACAAAGACAAAAAGTCGGAAAACACCAACCTTTCCATTTTGTGTTCGCACAACTTTACCGAACCTTTCAATCAACCCATTGAATATGGTCAAAGCATTGGCGAGTTGACCAATATGCTTGCAGCAGGAAGAATTTTGGTGCAACGTTTTGGTGACATTTTGCTTGGTAAACGCACTTGGCAACACGAATTGGAGACCAACAAAGTCAAACCCACCTTGCAAGATGCAGTTGCAGGTGACATCACCTTTGCAATGCCTTATAGAGCAATGCTTTCCATCATCAACTTCATCAAACAAATGAACGTTGTTGCCCCCGGTTTTGCCGATTCCGACACTTTGTTGTACTCTCCCGAAATCAAATTCTATTCCAACAAAATCAAAATGGACAAAGAGTTCAACACAGACGTCAAAAATTTCTTCTGTTTGGGCGACTCCACAGGTTGGACACGTGGCTTGATGATGTGCTCGGTCATGGGTGTATTGATGGCACGAAAACTTATCTAAAAAAACAGCAACAAAAAAGAGCAAGATTATTCTTGCTCTTTTTTTTATTTTTTTGTTATTTTGCCGAAAGATAAAGTTGTTTTTGTTGTTCGCATTGTTGCACAAAACCTTCGTCCTTTATGCAACATGTGTTTACGTCCACGTTGTGGGTGGCGTTTTTGATGACGGACAACAACAGGCTTTTGCCAATGTGAGCATCACTCACCACAAATTGGTCGGAGTGTTCAATGGAAACGTCTGCCAAAGGCAATGCAAGGTAGGCAGTTTTCATCAATTCAAGGGGAACGGTTGCGCCCATTTTGTAAGATTGTTGCAATGCTTGTTTTCTGGCTTCAATTTCTTCTTCGTTTGTTTTGGGCAAACGCATTGCTTCCAAAATTTGATTGAAAACTTTGCTGTCGTCATCCACCAATTTGTTGGCAATTTTTCTCAAATCTTGAAGTTGAGGCAAAACAGATTGCAATTCGGGTGTGGACAAACCTTTTTTTGCGTATTTTGTAATTGTTACGTTGCAAGCCATTTCCACAAGGCCGATTGCTACCGAGCAAACGACTGCCAAGGCGCTTCCGCCACCGGGCGTAGGTGCGTCGCTGGACAAAATTTCAAGGTAATTTTCAATAGATTTATCAATAAACATGGCAAATCCCCTTATCTTTTTTCAATAATTATAAAGGCAGTTTTTTATATTGTCAACACGGCTATTGACAAAATACAACCTTGTTTGCTAAAATAAGCCACAAAGGAGAAAACAAAATGGATACAATGGTTATTGGCGTTGCCGGTGGTACGGGCAGTGGAAAAAGTTCAATTGCAAAAAAACTTTGCGAAGCATTTGCTCCTGATGCAGTCATTTTGTGTCACGATTATTATTACAAACACAATCAACACCTTTCCTTTGAAGAAAGGGCAAAGTGCAACTATGACCATCCCGATTCTTTGGAAACGGACTTGATGGTGCAACACGTCAAACAATTGAAAGCAGGTCAAGACGTCAAACATCCCACCTATGACTTTACCAAGCACTTGCGCAAGCCCAACTGGGAAGAAACCAAAGCAAAACGCATCATCATTGTGGAAGGCATTTTGATTTTTACCAATCAACAACTTGTTGACTTGTGCGATTTGAGATTGTTTGTGGACACCGATGCAGACGTTCGTTTTGCACGAAGAATAAAAAGAGACGTCAACAAACGTGGTCGCACGATGGAATCGGTCATTGAACAATATATGACCACCGTCAAACCTATGCACGAACAGTTTGTCGAACCGTCCAAACGCAAAGCAAATTTGATTATTCCCGAGGGCGCAAAAAACACCGTTGCGTTGGAAACGATAATTGGTGCAATCAAAAGGAAAATGTATTGATATGATAAAAACTTTTAATTTGCAACAAGGGGAATTTTTGCTCAAAAACCCCTTGTTGTTGCATTTTTACTACTTAAAACAAGCCAATCCAAATGCGGTGTTGTATACTGACGGCAAAGGAAACGTTGGCTACTTCAACAAAGAGAATCACGTTTCCGTCTATTGCAACGACGAAGAGTTTATTGCTCAGTTTTACGACGTTTTGCCCAAAGGAGAGTTGCATTTTTCTGCAACTTCCCCTTTCGTGCGCAATTGGATTGCAAAAAGGCACCAATTTGTTTGGACTTGCGATTGCAATTTTTACTATTACAACGGCAAACCTTTGCCCCAACCTCAACACGAAGTGGGCAGTTTGACGGTGGACTACGTTGACTTGGTGGCAACGGGAACAAGTTACACAGCAGACAAAGAAGAAATCAAACAAGCAATTGCCAATCGTGAAACGTCGGCAATTTACGTTGACGGCAAACCCGTTTGTTGGTGCGTCACTCACGACGACTATTCAATGGGAATGTTGTACACTTTGCCCGAACACAGACACAAAGGCTATGCTTTGTCGGTGATGTTGGACATTTGCCACAAACTTCTCAAAAAAGGGATTCAACCATTTTGTTACATTATTTTTGGCAATACAGCAAGTGAAAATTTGGCGAAAAAATACAATATGGAAACAAACGAAGAAAGTTTCTATTTTGGCATAGAAAAAATATAGATTTTTTTACATAAAACGGTTTACATTTCCTATAATACAATATATAATTTGCAAAACGAAAAGGGCGTTTGCTCTTTGGCAAAATATACGAGGTTATTATGACAAAAATTACTTACATCAAATGTCCCCGCTGTGACTTGAACTGGATTGACAGCAGACAACAATTTTGCGAAGTATGCAAAGCCGAATTGGGTATGAAATCAAAAATCACTCTCATTGTGGAAAGTGATGATGAAGACGAAAGCGAAACAGAATATCAATTGCTCAACGACGTTTTGGGACAAGACGTAGAAGACATGGACGACATGGACGAAGTGGACGAAGACGTTGAAGAAGACGGTTTGGACGAATACATGGACGACGCTTCCGATTTGGGCGACGACATGGACGGTGTTCCTTTGGACGAACTCAAAGACATCGAAAGAGAATTTGGCGACGACTTTGACGAAGAAGAGGAAGAAGAATTTGTCGAAGAAGACGATTTTGACTTTGTCAACTTGGACGACATTTCCGATGATGATTTGGATGATGACGAAGAAGACGACGACGAAAATTTTTAATTGATTAAAAACGCTCCCTTGTGGGAGCGTTTTTTTTTGTTTATAAATTGTTGTTTAGGGCAATAATTTTCACTATGAAAACTCAACTAAATTGGCAAGAAGCAAAGGCTTACGTATGCAGTTTGGTGGGCAAAAACGTCCACGTCAAACACAATAAAGGGAGAAACAAATACAGCAATTTTTGTGGCGTTGTGTCAAAAGTTTATCCCAACGTATTTATTTTGGAGTGCACCGACTACACCGTGCCAACGCTCACTTGCGCTTATTCGGACGTGGTTTGTGGCAACGTTCAACTTTCGTTAAAAGAGGCATAAAACAGACTGCATCAAAATATATTAAATTGACCAATTGGCAAGGAGGTATATTTTGAGTATGCAATTTGAAAAAATAAAAACGTGCAATTTTGGCGAAATTGGCAAAGGACAGGCAAACGTCAATTTGAGATACGTTGCCAACAAAGAAATTTCCAAAGTGTTGGCAATAAAATGTGATGCAATCGTCACTGACAGCAAGGTGCAAGAAAACTTGGTAAATTACAAAGGCCGAGCCGAGTGCAAACTTGTTTTTGTTGATACCAACGGCGAGTTGCAATCGGCGACCTTTTTTACTGAATTTAACGACAGCATTGTGGCAACTGCTGGGGAAGGGGAACGCTCTTTCAAATGTGTCACGGTGGACGTCAATCACACGGTGTCTGCCAACGTTGTGGTGGTAAACTGCCTTGTGGAAGTCAAATTGTGGGCATTCGAAACGCACGTTGGACAAAACCTTTTGAGTGGCGTCAATTTGTTGACCAGTCCAAAAACCTTTGTGGAAAGGGGTGCAATTCACGACTGCACTTTGGAAGTGGACAGCCAATGGAATTTAGATTTTGAACTTAACATTTTATCTTGTTTTTGTGAGGTCGTTGTGGACGACTGCACAGCCCAAGAAGAAGTTTTGACGGTTGTCGGTCGTGGCTTTTTGCATTTGACAGCTTTGTCGGAGGGAAAAATCCTTTCAAAAGTGTTACCTTTTGACGTTAACGGACAGTGCATGTGTGCAACCGAAGGGCAACTTACAGTTCAAGCCACCGTCAAAAACACAAAACTTCACGTGGAAGTGGACGGCAGTTCCACTTTGTTATCTATGGACGTGACGCTTGGCTTGGAAGTAAAAGAATTGGTCGTTGCAACCAAAGAAATTGCAATGGATGCTTACAGCACCACAAGTTTGTTGAACGTGGAATACCAACAAATTCCTTGCACCAAATTGTGTGGCAGGACAAACTTCACGACAAATTGTGCCTTGGAGGACAACGCTCAAGATTACGTTGGCACAGCTCTTTATGGAGTGGTGCTTACAAATGCGGTGGTGCAACACAAAACGGTCACAGCCGAAGGCGTTGTGTCGGTGGTGCTTGTTTACAAAGACCAAGATTATTGGTCAAAAGAAGTAGAAATTCCCTTTTCTTGCCAAACGCCAGTGGACTTTTCTTGTGATGGTTCAGTGTGCGCTTGTGCAACGTTGGGCGAAGTGACAGCCGTTGCCAACGGAGATAGTTTGGAAATAAATGCAGTTGTAAACGTGGTGGCAGAGTGCTTTGAAGAGGAACTTGTCAAGACGTTGTGTCAAGCCCAAGAAGTGGGCAGTTTGCCCAAGCGTTCCACAATTGAAATTTGCATGGCAAAAAAAGGTGAAACGTTGTGGCAGTTGGGCAAAAGTATGGGCGTTGACGTGGATGAAATTTTGCTCATCAACCCCGATTTGTCCAATCCGTTGGAAAAAGACACCAAAATTGTGCTTTATCACAAAATAGACTGAACCAAACCATTGAAAAAGCAAAAAAAAGTGATATAATGTCTTTATGATAGCAAAAGGTTATGCAAAACTTAATCTTTCCCTCAACGTGGGGCCGTCAAGTGGTGGTTTTCACTCGGTGGACGGAGTGTCCGTCACGGTGGACGTTTTCAACACGGTCAAGATAGAAAAACGTTTGGACGACAAAATTGAATTTGTTGACAATCCCTATGGCGAAGATAACGTCGCATTAAAAGTGGCAAGGGCTTTTCAACAAAAATTTTCCACAAGTGGCTTTTCCATTGAAGTGCAAAAACAAATTCCCACAAAAGCCGGCATGGCAGGTTCTTCTGCAGATGCTTCGGCAACGTTGGTGGCTTTGTGCAGTTTGTTTGACGTGCATACAAAGGACGTTTTGGATATTGCAAGACAATATGGCAGTGACATTGCCTATCTCATCAAAGGCGGTCTTGCAAAAGTTTACGGCAAGGGAGACGACGTGGAGCAAGTTGAATTTTGCCCGTTGAACTTTGTGGTGGTTACTTTTGAACAAGGACTTTCCACAAAAGAAGTTTTCCAAACTTTTGACAAGGTGGGAAGCCATTGTTATTGCGACAACGACAAGCTTTTGTCGGCGCTTATGTCGGGACAAATTCATTTGGCACAAAAATTGATTTGCAACGGCTTGTACCTTTCGGCAAAAACGGTTGCTCCAAAAGCCTTAAAAGACGATTGGCAAAGTCTGGACGATTGGTGTGCAAAAAACCTTGTTGCATCCTTTACCTTGACAGGTACAGGCAGTGCAAAGTTTTTGTTGACAAAGGATGAAACCGAGGCGAAAGAGTTGGCACACCAACTTCAAAAGGCAGGTTTTTCGGCATTTGCTACCAAATCCACACCGGTTGGCGTTGCTACATAAAAAGACAAAAAGTTGCCAAAAATCAAAAAAACAAACAACTCAAATTTGAAATTGATGTGCATACTCTATGCACGTCAATTTTTTTTGTGGAGAATTATTTATGAAAAAGTTTATTGTTTTTGCAATTATTTTTGTTCTGTTACTCTCTCTTGTTGCAACCTTTCAATGGGACTACAAGCAAGATTTTGTAAGAATACATATTCGTGCTGACAGCAACGACGACGAGGCGCAAAGGGTAAAATATGCCGTAAAAAGTGCAGTTTGCGACTATCTTACGCCCCACTTGGCAAATTGCCAAAACGCCAATCAAGTCAAAACTTTGTTGAACAATCACAAGAAAAATTTGGAGCAAATTGCCACCAACGTCTTGAAAGATTGGGGCTTTGACTACACGGCAACTGCCACACTAAAACAAGAGTATTTTCCTGCACGCACGTATGGTTCGTTGACGTTGGAAAGTGGTGTCTATTGGGCTTTTGTCGTCAATTTGGGTTCGGGCAAAGGGGATAATTGGTGGTGTGTTGCCTATCCTCCTTTGTGCTTTGTCAATGCAGAAAACTTGTCGGCAGAAAACGTAATTTACAAAAGCAAATTGATGGAATTGATAGACGATTGGTTCAACCAAGATTAGTTATATTTTTTTTGTGCCTTCACAAACTACTAAAAAAAGGAGGCAAATATGACAAATAATCAAAAACCAATTTGGCAGGCAACCATACTTGTCGTTTTGATTTTGACGTTGGTATTGGCAACAGTCACGCCAGTTGTGTACGGCGCAGTGCTCAAACAAGGTTCACGTGGCTCGGACGTCAGCACCATGCAAACCAAACTTAAAAGATG
>JAFQWS010000060.1 GCA_017407305.1 Clostridia bacterium | reverse complement strand
ATCGGGGAAGAGTCTTTTTGCTTCTTGTGCTTCCCAAATTGATTCTACCAAGTGCGTTTGTACACCAACTTGGTATTTTTTTGCCAACTTGCCCAAACCACAAAGCAATTCGCCACTGCAAGTGGGAGCAAAACGGGGTGTCAAAATGGGTTTTGCTGTGCGATTGTTGCAATATTTTTGCAAAAACTTTTCCGTTTCATCCAAAGATTGTTGAACGTCCTCTTTCAAACCATCGGGGCAATTTTGGTCCATATTGACCTTGCCAACGTATGCGTTCAAGCCCTTTTTTTCCAATCTTTCAATCAAACGTCCAGTTGCCTCGGAGTGAATTGTGCCAAAAATAACAACGTGAAACGTTCCGTTGGCAATCAAATCGTCACAAAAGGCATCATAAACAGCCGTGGCAAAATCCAAGTCACTATATCTTTCTTCCAAAGGAAAAGTATATTGTGCCAACCAGTCGGCAAGAATTTTGTCCATTGCCAATCCACGTTGAGGATATTGAGGTGCATGAACGTGCAAATCGGAAAATGCAGGAATAATGACGTCGTCGCCAAAATCTTCCAACACAACGTTTTGATACTGCTCAGGCAAATTGGAGTAAACGCCCTCAATGACACCATTTTCAACAACAATATATCCATCAATGATTTCTTGAAGTTGTTTGTCCGATTGAGAGTAAACGATATTTCCGTGAAGAATTTTTACTTTTGTATTTGCCATTTTGCCACCTCTATTCTAAGCAACTAGTTGATTTAAATCCAACACCTTAAGTATATAAGAATTGCAAAATAAAGTCAATTTGAAACAAACGTCTTTCAGTATAAGAAAAAAAGAGCAAACACGAAAAGTGTTCGCTCTTTTTTTGCGACTACAAACGCAGTCCCTTGCTTATGTGAAAGGGCTATGAATAGGATACAAAATCCTAATGGGTGCATTTAGCAAAATGGATTCGCTTTTTTGCAAAAAAATGGGTTCAATTTTAACGGATGGGTTCAAAAATTTTGCCCTATGGGTTCACTTTCAAGGACAATGGGTTCAAATGAGTTAAAAAATGGGTTCACTCTTTAACATCACCGTCATTTTCTATTTCTATCGTTTCTTTCCCATATTCTATCTTTTCTTTCAAGTCAACGCCTATACATTCAAAATAGAGCAATAAATTTTCCGCCAAATCTTCCTTATAGGCTAAAATAATAGAACTGTCATTCGTCTCTGCACCCCAAATAATACTTTCTACAATATGCTCAAAATTTTTCAGTATTTCAATATCTTTTTGATTTAATATTTTACTCAAAAGATATACATGACTATTTTCTATAATAGAAATTAAAGTTTTATGGATTGCCCTATAATAAGGCATTAACTCTTGATATAAATATTTAGGTTTAAGTTCCTTTCGTTTCATATATTCTATATCAATTTTCCACGAATTTTGTTCTATTGAATCAACGCTTTGATTTAATTCCATTACAAGTTCTTTTAATGTTTTTACTCCGTCATCTATTGCAGATTCAACAAGAACAACTTTTCTTTTTCCGTTAAATCTAATATGAGAATATTGAGATAACGCACGTATTTCCCAACTTAAAATACTTTTTAATTGCCTACATAATGTACTCAATATAAATTTACGTTGCTCTTTTGCTGTTTCAATATTTT
>JAFQWS010000059.1 GCA_017407305.1 Clostridia bacterium | reverse complement strand
TCAAATCCTGCTTTTTTGATTTCTTCCAAATTGTTGTCCAAAAATTCTTGTTCTTGTTGATTTGCATCAAAAACGTAAGGCACCAACAAAGGTTGCATTGACAAATTGTCGCTTTCTTTCAAATATTTGTCGTACAAAATGCGTTCGTGGGCTGCGTGTTGATCAATAAACAACACTTCATCGTTCATTTCCAATACGATATAGGTCATAAACAACACACCCAAAACTCTATATACAGGCTCAGCCAAAGGTCTTTGGGGTTGTTCAATGACAAGAGAATTTAATACGTGTTGAGGAATTTCCTTTTTGGTGTTGGAAGAAAATTCCATTTCAATATGTTCAAGATATTTTTCAAACTTTTTGTCGTTGGCTTTTTGTTCTTTTTCAAAAATTTCACGAGAAGAAAGTTTGGGCTTTTCGCTGAAACTTAATTTTTCCAAAAAGAAATCTTCTTCAATTTTTTCGGAATTTTCCCAAGTTTGCGTTGAACTGCCGACAAAAGTTTCCGCCTTTATTTCGGCAAACTTTTTCAATGCGTTTTTCAACACCAAAAACACTGCCAAATATACCGTTCCGGGGCAAGCAAAACGCACTTCCATTTTGTTGGGATGGACGTTTACGTCCACCAAACTTGCATCCATTTGAAGGTCTAAAACTGCAACAGGGAAACACTTTGTCATAAGATAAGGTTTGAAAGCATTTTTGATTGCAGACAAAATGGTAGCATCTTTTACGTATCTTCCGTTGACAGAAATTGTTTGGAAAGTGCTGTTGGATTTTGTGTAATCGGGACTTGAAACGTATCCTTTTACTTTGATTTCCTTAAATTTGCCGTTTATCAAAAGACTGCTGTCCAAACATTGTTGGCCATACAAGTTGTAAATTGCTTCAGCCAAACCACCACCGCGAACGTAATAGACGTTTTTGCCATCTACTTTGTAGTAAATTTCCAAATCGGGATGAGTCAAAATGAGGCGAGCAACGTAATTTGTAATTTCCGATGCTTCTTTTGTGGGTGTTTTCAAAAACTTTTTGCGAGCAGGAACGTTGTAGAACAAGTTTTCAACGGTTATTTTTGTTCCGTTGGCAAAGGCACATTGTTCTTTGGAAATAACATTGCCGGCATTGAGAACGATTTTTCCTGCGACTTCATCATAAGGAGTTTTGGAAATGAGTGTAACACAAGCAACCGAACTTATTGAATACAAGGCTTCACCCCTAAAACCCATTGTGGAAAGGGTTTCAAGGTCTTCAAATTGAGTGATTTTGCTTGTTGCATGTGGCTTGAAAGCATTTTCAATTTGTTCATAATCAATGCCACAACCATTGTCGGTGACGGACATACTTACAAGGCCTCCACCTTCAATTTCAATGTCTATGCGAGTTGCCCCTGCATCAATGCTGTTTTCAACAAGTTCCTTTATGACAGCACAAGGCCTTTCCACCACTTCACCGGCAGAAATTTTGTCATAAACTTGTTTAGATAAACTGATAATTTTATTCATCTCTTGCTTTTTTAATCAATTCGCCAAGCATATCAAACGCTTCAATGGGTGACATACGATTAATGTCAACGTCTTTCAACACGGCGACAATTTCCTTTGCATTTTTATTGTTTTTGCGTTTTTTGTCGGCATCTTCCAAGTCGTCCAAGCGCATATTGATGTCGCTCTTTTCCAACAAATTGGTAATTTCTTTTGCACGATTGCATACAACGTCGGGGACACCTGCCAAAGAGGCGACTTCTACGCCAAAGCTCTTGTTTGCGCCACCTCTAACAATTTTGTGCAAGAAAATGATGCCTTCATTATATTCTTTTACGGTAATTCGGTAATTTTTAACTCCCTCCACCTTACCTTCCAAATCGGTCAATTCGTGGAAGTGAGTGGCAAACAAGGTTTTTGCACCAAGATTTTTTGAAATGTGTTCCATAACGGCCCAAGCAATTGCCAACCCGTCAAAGGTTGACGTTCCTCTGCCAATTTCATCCAACACAAGCAAACTTTTCTTTGTTGCGTTGTTCAAAATATTGGCAACTTCCACCATTTCCACCATAAAGGTACTTTGGTTGAAAGCCAAATCATCACTTGCGCCTACACGAGTGAAAATTTTGTCAACAATGGGAATCAATGCCGTTTTTGCAGGAACAAAACTGCCCACGTGTGCCATCAAAGTAATCAATGCAACTTGACGCATGTAGGTACTTTTACCTGCCATGTTGGGACCTGTAATAACCATTGTGCGGTTGTCTTGTGTGTCAAGCAAGGTGTCGTTGGAGATGAAGTTTTCACGTTTTACGTAACTTTCAACAACGGGGTGTCTGCCTTCCACAATATTTAAAGTACTATTTTGAACGTTAATTTTGGGTTTTGTGTAATTGTTGGACAATGCAACCTTTGCAAAACTGAGCAAACAGTCGCAAACTGCAATGCTGTATGCAGTTTTTTGAAGTTGTTGAACGTACTCTAAAAGTTTGTTTCTGAGTTCGTTGAACAAAGTCTTTTCCAACAATACGATTTTGTCGTCGGCAGTGACAATTTTTTCTTCCAATTCTTTCAGTTCCGGAGTAATAAATCTTTCGCCGTTGACCAAAGTTTGTTTTCTAATGAAATAATCGGGTACTTTGTCCACCAAACCTTTGCTTATTTCAAAGTAATAACCAAATACTCTGTTGTAACCAAGTTTCAACGTTTTGATGCCACTTCTTTCGCGTTCGAAGTTTTCCAATTCGGCAACAAGTTGTTTTCCGTTGCGAGTAATTGATCTAAATTCATCCAATTCTTGGTTGTAGCCATCTTTGATAAAGCCACCATCTCGTGCAACCAATGGAGCATTGTCAACAATTGCTTTTTGAAGCAACTCTTTTACTTCTTGCAAAGGGGAAATGCCATTGTTTTGCGCTACTAAAATTTGAGACTTGCACTTGGAAAGCAACGTTTTGATTGTGGGTAAATATTCCAAAGATGCACCCAAGACGTTGCAATCTTTGGGAGAAAGGTTGTCGTAAGAAATTTTTGCAGCAATTCTTTCAATATCTCTTACTTTTTGAAGCGCTTGGCTCAACGTGTCGTTGAGAATATAGTTTTTGAACAATTCTTCAACGCCGTCAAGTCTAGCGTTGATTTGTGCAGGATTTTGCAAAGGTCTATCCAACCAATCGGCCAAAAGTCTTGCCCCCATACTTGTTGAGGTTTTGTCCAACAATCCCAAAAGTGAGCCTTTGCGCTTTTCCTTGTTGGAAACGGTCAATTCCAAATTCTTTCTTGTCTTGACGTCAATGGACATATATTGATTTTTTTCAATATATTTGATTGTTTGAAGGTGGGAAAGCGGACGTTTTTGTGTGTCCACAACGTATTCTAACAATGCGCCAACAGTACCCACAGCAAGTTTTTTGCCGTCAAAACCAAGCCCTTCCAAAGTGGCAAGTTTGTATTGTGACAAAATTTTGGATTTTGCCTTGTCATATGCAAACACCCAATTGAAATATTCTTCAAATTTTGGAACGTATCCTGCTTTTACACAATCCAAATTTTTGCCAAATTCAATCGTGTTTGCATCAGAAATGACTTGTGTAGGTTTGAAGGAAACCAAAAATTCTTGCAAATTTGCATTGGCTTTTGCACCGGAAAATTCGCTTGTTGCAACAAATCCTGTGGAAAGGTCACAAACTGCACAACCAATTTTGCCATCACTTGCCATAACGGATGCAATGAAGTTGTTGCTTTTTTCGTCCAACAAACTAGTGTCCATCACCGTTCCCGCTGTGATAACTCTTACAACGTCACGTTCGACAATGCCTTTGCCGTTTGGTTCAGAAAGTTGTTCGCAAATGGCTACTTTAAGTCCTGCCGACACCAATTTTGCAATATAAGTGTCAACAGCATGAAAAGGCACGCCACACATAGGCGCACGCTGTCCGTTCCCACAATCTCTACCCGTCAAAACCAAATCCAAAACGTTGCTTGCTGTTTTTGCATCTTCAAAGAACATTTCATAAAAGTCACCAAGACGATACATCAAAATGCAGTCTTTATAACTTTCTTTGGTTTGTAAGTAATGGGTCATCATTGGTGAAAATCGTTGCATTAGTCCTCCTTAACAATCTCGCCCCAAAGGGTTGCCGATTGATAATTTTTGATTTTTACCCAAACAAATTGGTCAAACAAGTCAACGTCACTCTTGATATTGACAAGTCTGCCATTTTCCGTACGTCCACAATAGGTGTTGACGTATTTTTTATTTTTTCCTTCCACCAAAACTCGTTGCAAAGTCCCTTCCATTTCTTTGCTGATTTCTTTAGTGATTACGTTTTGCACTTCCAACAAACGTTTGATTCTTTCGCCCTTTACACTTCTTGGAATTTGTTCCATTTTATCGGCGACTGTGCCTTTTCTGCGAGAATAAATGAAGCAAAATGCCGATGAAAATCTAGCTTTTTGCACCAAATCAAGGGTATCCAAAAAATCTTGGTCCGTTTCGCCGGGGAAGCCGACCATAATATCGGTGGAAATTCCGATGTCGGGAATTGCTTTGCGAAGTTTTGAAACAAGTTTTAAGTAGTCGTCTCGGTCGTACTTTCTATTCATTGCCTTCAAAATTGCCGAACTGCCACTTTGCACAGGCAAGTGAATACTGTTGCAAATTTTTGCATTGTTGGCAATTGCTTCAATTACGTCATCCGTCAAATCTTTGGGGTGATTTGTCAAATATCTAATTCTAAAATCGCCTTCAATTTTTGCAACTTGGTTGAGCAACGTTGAAAAATTTGTACCGTCTTTTAAATCATTGCCATAGCTGTTGACGTTTTGTCCAAGCAAAGTTATTTCTTTGTAGCCAAGCGAAACAAGTTCTTTCACTTCGTTCAACACGTCTTGTTGTGGACGAGAGTGTTCTCTACCTCTGACGTAAGGCACAATGCAATAGGTACAAAAATTGTTACATCCATAAATGATGTTTACCCAAGCATTGGGACGGCTTGTTCTAACTTTTGGAAGATTGACCAAAACGTTGTTTTTTTCTTCTACGTTGACGGTGGATTTTTCGTTTTGAGCATTAACAATTGCTTGTTCCAACAAATCAAGGTTGGAAGTACCCAAAATTACGTCCACAAAAGGAAAACGACGTTTCAAATTTTGGGCAACACCACTTTGTTGTGACATACAACCACAAACCACAACAATCAAATTGGGATTTTGTTGTTTCAAAATTTTTGCTTCGCCAATGTGACCGTGAATTTTGAACTCGGCTGTTTCTCTGATGCAACAAGTGTTATAGACCAAAACGTCGGCTTTTTGCTCGGAATCACAAGGAGAATATCCAAGTTTTTCCAATACGCCTGCAATTTTTTCCGATTCGTGGATGTTCATTTGACATCCATACGTGTTAATAAAATATAATTTTTTAATAGTATCCATGGTGCCATTATACATTTTTTGAAAAAATTAGACAAGAGATAAATATTACTTTTTTAAATATAAATAATATTAAAAGTATGAAAAAAGCAGTTAGAATAGTTTTGATATTGACTTCTCTTGTTTTAGTTGCCGTTGCAATAATATCTGCCACGTTTTTGATGACTTTTGTCAACTCTGAGGAATACGTACAATTAAATTTAGACAATTTAAATCATGCGAAAATAAATTTAAGTGTTTTTGCTTCAAATGGTGAACCTTTTGAAGAACCTTTTTCCATTGGCAAAAGCAAACAAATTGACTTTGACCGTATTCCTCAACACACCAAAAACGCTTTTGTTGCAGTTGAAGACAAAAGATTTTATTCGCACAAAGGAATTGACTGGATTAGAGTAGGTGGCGCAGTACTTTCCAACGTCAAAAGTATGTCCTTTTCGGAGGGAGCATCCACCATTACACAGCAACTGATAAAAAACACCCACTTAAACCACAACAAAACGTTGAAAAGAAAATTCAACGAAATGTTGTTGGCAAGTCAACTGGAAAAAGAATTTACCAAAGACCAAATTCTTGAAACCTATCTAAACACCATTTACTTTGGCAACGGGGCTGTGGGCATTGAAAACGCATCCAACACCTATTTTGGCAAAAGCGCATACGACCTGACTTTGGAAGAAAGCGCAACCTTGGCGGGAATAATCAAAGCTCCAACCACCTATTCACCAAAAAATAACGTTGAAAAATGTACCAAAAGGCGAAATTTAGTGCTTGATTTGATGGAGCAAAATGGGTATATAAACCAAAAAGATTGTCAAAAAGCAAAAAACACGCCCATAGTTTTGTGCCAAACAAAAAAAATTTCCTATGAAAATGATTATTTGGAAGAAGTAATCAAAGAAGCTATGGAAGTACTTGCCGTTGACGAAAAGCAACTGTATAACAGCAACTTTTCAATCTACACCTATTTTGACAAAGATATTCAAAGAAATTTGACCGACACCATTGCCTCTTGTTCGTACGAGACAAATTCATTGATAATTAAAAACAAAAATATCGTTGCATTGAATAAAGCAGGCAATTTTCATCAAAAACGACAAGCGGGATCGGCATTGAAACCATTGGCTGTTTATACACCAAGTCTTAACGAAAAATTGATTAACGTGGTAAGCTCTGTCATGGATGAAAGAGTAAACTACAACGGATACAGTCCCAAAAATGCCAACGACAAATACGTTGGGTGGACAACCATTGAAAATTCCGTTGCAAACAGCATAAATACAACTGCGGTTAAATTACTAAATAGTCTTACGGTGGCAAAAAGTTGCCAATATTTGAACAAACTTGGCATTGAAACGGCCGATGAAAACCTGTCTTTGGCACTTGGAAACGCCAACAAAGGACTCAACGTCGTTGACCTTGGAGCAGGATATTCTACTCTTGCCAACAACGGACAATATCAAAAACCAAAAACTATCGAAAAAATAGAAAAAGACGGTTTTACTGTATATAGAAACAAAGAAAAAGAGGTAAAAGTTTTCAATGATAGCTCTGCCTTTTGATGACACAAATGTTGTTGGAAGTATCCAAAAAAGGAACTGCAAAACAACTTGCAACCTTACCTTTTGAAGTTGCAACCAAAACAGGAACGGTGGGGACAAAATCTGGAAACACCGATGCAATAGTTGCAGGTTACACGACCGACTTGACGTTTTGTTTTTGGTGTACCACAAACGAGCCCGACAATATTTACGGCGGACAACAACCAACCAACTTGGCGAAAATGTTTTTAGAAAAACACTATCAGGCAAACATCCCAAAAAACTTTGAGCAACCCAAAAGTGTTGTCAACATTTCGTTGGATGAAAGTGCCTTAAATGATCAAAAATATATTGAAAAAATTGATGGAAAAAGAGTATATTTTGCAAAAGACAACCTGCCAAAATTTGAAAAGTCAACAACAAAAATTGCGCCAATATTGACGTTGGAAAATGACAAAATAATCGTTGAAAGCGACCAAGACGTTGTATATAAAAAATCCAAAAACGGCATCGAAAAACTTCAATTGACTTTGGG
>JAFQWS010000058.1 GCA_017407305.1 Clostridia bacterium | reverse complement strand
TATTCCTGATGAATTAAAAGAGCGCGTGTTTGATATGTTTTATACAGGAGCGAATAAGTTGGCCGATAGCCGTAGGAGCATCGGGTTAGGTCTTTCGCTTTGCAAATCTATAATTAGCGTGCACGGCGGAGAAATTTTTGTAAAAGACAACGTGCCGAGTGGCGCTATATTTACCTTTACTTTACCTATTGGGGAGATAAAAATAAATGAATAATCCATTGATATTGATAGTTGAAGATGATGCGCCTATCCGCAATTTAATTGCGACTACGTTAAAGGCGCACGAATACAAATATTTAACCGCTCAAAACGGAGAAAACGCAATAATGCAAGCATCTTCACACAATCCCGATATTATTTTGCTTGATTTAGGGCTTCCTGATACTGACGGGATAGAGGTAATAAAAAAGCTACGTACTTGGTCGGAAACGCCAATTATCGTTATCAGTGCTAGAAGTGAAGATAACGATAAAATAGAAGCGTTGGATGCAGGCGCTGATGATTATTTAACCAAACCGTTTTCTGTGGAAGAATTGCTTGCGAGAATTCGTGTTACCACACGAAGATTGTCTGTCTTGCATTCAGCAATGCCATCGGACTCACTATTTACAAACGGTAATCTTAAAATTGATTATGCCGCAGGTTGTGCATATATTAACGACAACGAGTTACATTTAACACCTATTGAATACAAATTGCTATGTTTGCTTTCTCAAAACGTAGGAAAAGTTCTCACCCATACCTTTATAACGCAAAAGATTTGGGGCTCGGCTTGGGAAAGCAACGTTGCGTCCTTGCGCGTATTTATGGCAACGCTTCGAAAGAAGATTGAAATAGAACCAGATTCTCCACAGTATATTCAAACGCATATTGGCGTTGGATATAGAATGATGAGAATAGAATAATATTACAGTTATAAAAGTAAAAAATACACAAACTCAAGAGATTAAAGTAGGTGTTTCGTCGAAAAATTAAGCAAAATAAATTACCGACAAGAAATGTTAAAATTCTAGCAATAAAAAGAAACGCCCAAACCTCGTTGTTTGGTTTGGGCATATAAAAGTGTGTATCGCACAAATGTGAAATGAAAAATTTTAGTCTTGGGCGATAAACGAAATAAAATCTTTTGTTGTGAAATTTTTGACACACAAAGCCTTTTTGGCAAGTAAGGTGGTAAAGTTGGCACAACGTGCCTCTCTTTTTTCCAAATCCACCAAAACGCATTTTAGTTTGTACCCTTTTTGAGGGGGCTTTTCAAAGGAAACATTGTATTTTTTTAAGTTTTTGAGCAACCTTTCCAACTCTTTTTGGTCTTTGAATTCCACGACGACGTCGCTGTTGTTTGAGGCAACTATGTAGCCGTCTTTTTTGAGAGTTTGAAGGGTGCTTTTCGACATAATTCTCCTTGATGTGCCTTTCCAAAATACCAAACAAAGCAATTTAAGTCAAACGAATTTCCCAAAAATTTTTGCAATTTTTTTTCATTTTTGAAGGCTCTGAATTGATGGGAAAATGAAGTCATTTTTTTTTGCATTTTGGCATATTTTAGTGTAAACAGAGGCATCAGTTTTGAAAAATTATATAGCCAAAAGAACGGTGGAAATGGCAAATTTTATCATTGAAAACAGGGCAACCATACGCAAAACTTCTCAAAAATTTTGCCTTTCCAAGTCCACCGTTCACAAAGATTTGAAAAATAATTTGCCACGTTTGGACAAATACAAATTTTTGTTGGTGCAAGAAATTTTGAGGGTGAATTTTCAACAAAAACACCTTCGCGGTGGCTTTGCAACCAAAACGAAATATCAAAACAAAAAACCCACTTGAAGTGAACAAGTGGGTATTTTTTAGTCGTTTTCAGTAAAAAACTGCCTTTTTTGCTACTTTTTGATGGGCAAAAATACGCGTGTTTCCTTTTTGTATTGGGCAAACCCTTCTTTGCGACTTTGTCTACCGTCTGCCATCGGTACACTGACAAACAAAAACAACAAGGTGTTTAAAACTGCGCCGACAAGTAAATACCAAAGGCCGAAATCAGTTCCCACCACCATCAAGCCAACACTCCACCACATCAAAATCTCGCCAAAATAGTTGGGGTGACGGCTGTACTTCCAAAGTCCAACACGAATAAAGGGTGTGGTACGCTTTTTTCTGTACTTGTGCATTTGAACGTCGGAAATTGTTTGCAAGGTGACTGCCACCAAAACTTGCGCAAAAAAGATGATGGAAATCCAATGAAATGCCTTGTCAAATACAATTGCATAAACGGCGGGAAGGGTGCAAAAATACACCACCACGGTGGGCACCATGTGAATACCAACAAAATTGATAATTGGATAAAACGCACCCGTCTTTTCTTTGAGCATCGTATAGCGCCAATCTTGACAAGTCAAGTTGCCAAAAGTGTACGCCCAATTGGCTGTCAAGCGAATGCCCCAAAGCCAAATGGCAACAAGCAACAACACCGACAAAAGGTTGAGGCTTTTGCCAAAAGCAAAGGCTGTTGAAATGACAATGGGTTGAACGCTCCAATAGGGATCGTAAACGGACGCGTTGTCGAAAATAAGACTGAAAATAAAAGTCAAAATTGTGGCAAAGACGTCTGCCAAAAGCAAATTGAGCCACCAATCAAAGGGCAAAAGTTTGTATAAAACAATGCCCAATACCGTTGCCAAAATGTAAACTGCACCCACAATCAAAAAACTTATGGTGCGATTTTCTTTCAAAGTTTTCATTTGTATCTCCAAAATTTAGATTGATGTAATTATACCACCTATTTATTGCGTTGGCAAGATTTTGCACCTTGTAACGCTGGTGGCTTTTATCCTATTATTTATCGTTTATAATTGACAAAAAGTTGACGTTATTCTAAAATGACAAAGATAAAACTATTTAAGGAAGTTAAATACTATGTCCGAAAAAGCAACAATGGAAAAACTTGTAAATCTCTCCAAAGGTAGAGGTATCATTTACCCCGGTAGCGATATCTACGGCGGTATGGGCAACACTTGGGACTACGGCCCCATTGGCGTGGAAGTTAAAAACAACATCAAAAAACTTTGGTGGAAACGTTTTGTGCAAGAAAATCCCAAAACTTACGGCGTGGACGCTGCAATTTTGATGAACAGTCGCGTTTGGGATGCAAGTGGTCACACCACTTCCTTTTCCGACCCCAAAATGGACTGCAAATGCTGTAAACAACGTTTTCGTGCAGACGTGGTAATTGAAAACCACTCCAAAGGTCAAGTAAATCCCGACAATATGTCCAACGAAGAAATGCAAGAATATATTCAACAACACCACGTTTGCTGTCCCAAATGCGGTAACTTTGATTGGACTGCAATTAGACAATTTAACCTTATGTTTGAAACAAGCCGTGGCACAACGGACGAAAGCCAAAACAAAGTTTATCTCCGTCCCGAAACAGCACAAGGCGAATTTGTAAACTTTTTGAATATTCAACGCACTTCCAGAGCAAAAGTTCCTTTTGGCATTGCTCAAATTGGTAAGGCTTTTAGAAATGAAATTACACCCGGCAACTTCATTTTCCGCACCATTGAGTTTGAACAAATGGAACACCAATGGTTCTGCAAAGAAGGCGACGACCAAAAGTTCTACGAAGAATACAAACAAACGGCACGTCAATTTTTGCTTGATTTGGGTCTTAGCGAAGAAAATTTGCGCTTTAAAGACCACGATAAGTTGGCTCACTATGCAAAGTCTGCTTGTGATATTCAATTCAAATTCCCCATGGGTTGGCAAGAATTGAACGGCATTCACAACAGAACCAACTACGACTTGTCCCGTCACCAAGAATTTAGTGGCAAATCCATGCTTTATATGGACCCTGCAACAAACGAAAAATATATTCCTTACGTCATTGAATACTCCATTGGCGCAGACCGTTTGATGTTGGCAGTTCTTTCCCAAGCATACGACGAAGAAACGTTGGAAAACGGCGAAACAAGAGTCGTTTTGAGATTTATCCCCGCAGTTGCAGCATATAAAGTTGCCGTCCTTCCTTTGCAAAAGAATTTGGGCGAAAAAGCAAGAGAAATCTATCAAAGACTTTCCAAAGAATTTATGTGCGACTATGACGAAACGGCATCCATTGGCAAACGCTATCGCCGTCAAGACGAAATTGGTACGCCTTTCTGCCTAACAGTTGACTTTGATACGTTGGAAACGGGCAAAGTAACCTTGCGCGATAGAGACACAATGCAACAACAAACCTTGACGGTGGATGAAGTTATTGCATACGTCAACGAAAAATGTAAATTCAACTAGTTTGCACCACAATTTTTATAAAAACCACTTTAAATTTTTATTTGGTTGTGCTATACTTATCAAGATTTTATAAAAAAATAACATTAAGGAGATATATCAACATGAAAAAAGTTATTTCTACAATTCTCGTTTGCGCACTTCTTTTGACAGCAGTTTTTGCACTTGCAGGTTGCAAAACAATCTCTGGCGAATATCAAGACGCATTGAGCATCACAACGTACAAATTCTCCGGTAGTAAAGTCACAATTACAATTGACAACTTTATCGGCGATGACACGGTTATCGAAGGCAAATACTCCATTGAAAAAAATGAAGAAGACCAATGGGAAATCACATTTACCTTTGAAGGCGAAGAAGATGGCGACGATTACGCAGGTACGTTTAGCTTTGCAGAAGGCGAAACAGAAGAAGGCGACAAATACATTCAAATTGGCCTTGTTAAATACTTCAAAAAATAATTGAACGAACCATCAAAAAAGGACGAAGAAATTCGTCCTTTTTTTTGTGCAAATTTGCAATAAAAAAACCCACGTGTGGGTTTTTTTTGATTAGTCAAAATATTTTTCCAAGAGAGCAATGGTTGCTTGGTCAAGTTTTTTGGCAGAGCGAGGGAAAAAGCCCAACGTTTCTTTGTCGCAACCTGCTTGTACCGATTTTTCCAAGTACAATACGCCGTCTTGTGCTTTGTATTTGTGGCAAACTTCCGATTTGGGTGCGCCCACGTAAATGTATATGGTGTCGCCCAAAACAACGTTGGCTCTTACTTCGGGCCATTCGATGACGTCGTCTGCAACAAATTCTTTTGCCTTTTTGGGAATCATCCAACAATGGGTGTCTTGTTTTTCCACTTTTTTTTGGTGGCTTTCTTCCGTCGTTTGGTAAACGGTGACGTTGTCGCCGTTGTTCCAAAGACTGTCAAGTTGGTAGGCAGAACGCGTTTCGTGATGGAAAATATGGACGATTACGTCGCCATAGTCTGCCACAATCCATTTAGCGTTTGCCATACCTTCTTTGCGCAAACAAAAATAACCTTTCTTTTCGGCTTGTTCTTCCAAGTTTTCAAAAATTGCCTTTACTTGGGGTGCGCTGTTGCCTGAGCAAACAACAAAGTGGTCGGCAACTGCCGTTTGATGAATATCTATAATTTTGATGTCGTGGGCTTTTTTGTCATCCAAAGCCTTGCAAATTGTAAGAAGTTTATCGTTCATTTTGCTCTCCTTTTGTGTAATATAAAATGGCTTGTTGTGTGTAAGGGTGGGTAGGTCTTCCCGATTGCACACAAACCTCGTATGCTTCCTTCAACACGTTGACGAAAGTTTCGTCAAAGGTTGCTCCCCACAAATGGTCAATGGGGTAGGGACGAGTTTGTTCCACCTTGTCGGCAACGTACACCACCTTTTCCAACTCGGTCATTTTTGGACGTGCCGTCGTATGGTATTTGATTGCATCCAAAATTTCTTGGTCACAAATGCCAAACTCTTTTTTGGCAACCTTTTCTCCCAAAAATGCGTGCACAACCGGTTGGGGTAATTGGTCTTGTGTGAAATCATAATAGGAAAATTGACTTTTGTCAATATACTTTGCACAATCGTGCAAACAACACGCCAAAAAAACTTTGTTTTTGTCGCATTTGGAGGGTAATTTGAGCCCCGCAACCGTAGTGTGCAAACTGTGAAGATATCTCTTTTCAGACAACATACCTTGCAATTTTTTTGTGTAAGGTCGAAATTGGCTGAACAAATCGTTCTCCAAAATATATTGTGCCACCTTTGCATCAACTAAATGCAAGTCCACGCCAAATTGAAAGGCAGTTCTTACCAAAGTGCTGGAAACGGCCGTCGGCATGGTGGACAACACCTCTACCCTTGCCAAATAATCCGTTTGCACCTTTTCGACAACCTTTTCTACGTCCTGTCCCACTCTAGGTGCAACCACAAGGGTGGAAATTTGACAAATTTTTTCGGGATTTTTCCATAAGTGAAAATCTTTGAGACTGTCAGCACCCAAAATCAAAAAAAGTTGGGCATCGGGGTAAAGCCGTTGAAAATGTTGCAAGGTCAAATAGGTGTAACCAACACCATCGCTGTCCATTTCAAAAGAGGAAACTTCCACGTCCGAGTCAAAAGCAAGGCGACACATTTTAAGACGGTGACAAGGCGCAACGGACAATTCCCCTTTGAAAGGGGAAATGCCACTGGGCACGACAATAACTTTGTCCAAATCAAGTTGTTTTTGGGCAATTCGTACCAAGTCGGTATGGGTGACGTGAGGGGGCATAAACGCTCCACCATAGATACCTATTTTCATATATTGATTATATAATAAATATTTTAATTTAACAATAAATTTTTTGAAAAATGTCAATAATTGACCAAATGGCAAAATTGTTGAATAAAATTATTGTTTCTTTGACGGCTTTCTTCATTTGCTTTTGTTGGGTGTTTGCACTGACAAAACAAAATTTGATTGCCTGTTTGATTGGCTTGTGTCTTGGCGTGGGATGTTTTCTTTTGATGATTCTCTACGACAAAAACGTCAGCCCAAAACCCACCAAAAGTCAACAAGCACAAAAAAACAAGGCCGATCAGTTGAGCCTTGCTTTTTTGGATGAAAACTGCGTAAAGCAGTTGCTAAACTTTAAAAACTTTTCTCTAGAAGACAACGGCACTCTCTTTGCCACCAAAAACGACGTGACGTACTTTGTTGCAATCCACTTTGGGTTTTCGCCTTTTGGCTGTCAAGACTTGGCAAACGCCTTTAAAAAGGCCAAACCCGTTGACAACATTTTGGTCTTTTGCAATCAGGTTGACAAAGAAGTTTGCGACATTGCAAAACAAGTGGGCATAAACTTGGTTGTCTATCAACAAAAACAAGTTGTGGAAATGTTTGCCGAGTGCAACGTGGAAATGCCCAAAATTGCAAAAAAGCCAAAGCCCAAAATTTTGTACTTTATGTTCAACAAAAATCGATTTAGACAATGGTTTGGCTCGGCAGTATTTTTGACCTTTGTAAGTTGGTTTTCTCCCTTTGGGTTGTGGTTGCTTGTTTGGGCAACGCTAACTTTTTCCATAAGTCTTTACTGCCTATTTAACAAGCAATTTAACGTTGTGGAAAAGAGTCTGTTGTAATCAAACTTTTTAGCGTTTGAGTAGCTTTTGCATCCATTAAAAGTTGATTGAGTTTTTTGAAGTCTATTGTGCAAACCCTGTCGAAATGGTCATCAACCACCTCTATCGTGTACAAAAACCCTCCTTTTAGTCGTTTTTCCACCTGAAAAACCTTCGTTTGCCAATTGAATACCAACGTTTTCTTTTCCATACCAGACACCAATTGTTTTGGGTTTATCCAACCACAATATCTAAATGCCGTTTGAGGCTTTTCGCCAAAGGCAGACAAGGTCAAAAAGAAGGAAAACAACCCCAAAGAATATAGGGGGCGAAACCAAAGTGAAATGCAAAACACCCCAAAAGTGCCAAATGCAGTAACGTATGCAACCACCTTTGTCCAATTGCTTTTTTCAATGCCCAAAAGTTGAAAAACTCCAAGCAAAACCCTGCCTCCGTCAAGTGGAAAGCAGGGCAACAAATTGACAAGTCCAAGCGTCAAGTTGGCATATAAAAAGTTTTCCAAATACAAGTAGGTGATGGGAGTTATCCACCACAAAGCAAGTGTCAAAAGAGCCAAAACAAAGTTTGTCAACGGCCCTGCCAAAGCAATCGACAGGGCATCTTGCCCTTTGGCATTGTCGCAGTTGGAATACAAAACTGCACCAAAAAGAGAAAATCTCAATTGAACAATTTGGTAAAAACGTCTTTTTGCCACCACTACGTGTCCTGCTTCGTGCAAGACAAGTGCCACCAAAAAGGACAAATAAAGTTGCCAATCTACCCACAAGCAAAAGGCCGAAAAAAGCCAAAAACTTGTGTCAAAACGAATTTTTAGACCGTCCAAGAAACCTCTGTACCGTTGGCAACGACGTTGAGCACAACTTGTTGATTGAAATAAACCGTCAAAGTAGGCGAACTTGAGTCGCCCAAAACTTGATAGTTTTGCACTTTGTCTCCAACGTTTACGTAAATTTCGCTTAAATTGTCATAGACAAACGTGGTGTTTTCATCCACCGACACGCTGACGGAATTTTCCCCAACGGCAGTTACTTCGCCTTGACTCAAGCTCAATGCCAAACTGCAACCGGAAAAGGTAATTTTGCCTTCTTCCACCACGTCCACTTCCCACCACGCAGGAACGACAATGGTGTTGGATAT
>JAFQWS010000057.1 GCA_017407305.1 Clostridia bacterium | reverse complement strand
CAAATATTCCACAGTGTGACGTTTCTTTTGCAATGGATAGTCGGGTGTGGATTTGCCTTCAATTGTGATTTTGGTTGCTTTAATTTCCAAAGGTTGTTTGTTTTGAGGGGTTGCAACGACAACACCTTCTACCCATACGGAACTGCCAACGTTGAGTTTTGCAATTTCTTCAAAGTTGTCAATTGCGCCTTGTTCAAAAACAATTTGCAAATTTTTGAAGCAACTTCCGTCGTTGAGTTCAATAAAACCAAAAACTTTGGAATCTCTCAAAGTTTTTACCCAGCCACTTACCGTTACTTGTTTGTCAAAATATTGTTCGGAATTTGCAAAAATATGTTTGATTGTAATACGTTTCATTTTTAGCCCTTCCTAATTTTACGCAAGAAAGGAGGGATGGATTCGTCATCATCTACGTGAAGAACACCACTGCCCAAGTCGTCCTTGCTTTTTTTATCGCGAGAAAGAGGTTCGTCATCAAAATCGACGTTGTTTTCTCTTTCTAATTGTGTCAAAATTGTTTCTTTGGGTTGTTGGGGCTTCTCCCAGAAATTTGCAGGTTGAGGTTGTTGAGGCACGCTGTCGCCAAAATAGGTTTGTGCTTGAACAGGTTTTGGTGTGACGATTTTTTCGCCTGTGAAACCTGTTGCAATCAAAATGACTTTTACACTTTCCTTCATTTCGGGATCAATGCCAAAACCAAAGATGATTTCTGCTTCGGTGTCAATGACTTGTTTTACCAATTCAACACCGGTACGGATGTCGTCCATTTTGGTGTCTGCACTGCAAGTGAGATAAATGATGATTGCACGTGCGCCTTGAATTGTTGTTTCCAACAAAGGAGAATAGACTGCCTTTCTAATGCCGTCAATAATGCGGTTTTTGCCTGTGCCTTCGCCAATGCCCATGTGTGCCATACCACAGTTTTTCATAACACGTCTTACGTCGGCCAAGTCAAGGTTTATCAAGCCTCTTTGTACGATAATATTGGTGATACCTGCAATACCTTGCAACAAAACACTGTCTGCCTTTTTGAAAGCATCCAAAATGGAGAAGTTTTTGTCTTTGTTGAGTTTTTCGTTTTGAACGATAATCAATGCGTCAACGTCATCTTTGAGTTTGTTGATGCCCATTTCGGCGTTTTTCATACGACGTGCGCCTTCAAACAAGAAAGGTTTGGTAACCACTGCAATTGTCAAAATTCCCAATTCTTTGGCAATGGATGCAACGACAGGGGCTGCGCCTGTGCCTGTGCCACCACCCATACCAGCTGCAATAAACAACATGTCGGTGTCTGCCAAAATTTCCTTCAATTGTTCGCGACTTTCTTCGGCTGCTTGTCTGCCAATTTCGGGATCGGCACCTGCGCCCAAGCCTTTTGTCAATTCCGTGCCAATGGGCATTTTCTTTGCGGAAATTCTCGTCAATGCTTGTTGGTCGGTGTTGATAACGATAAAGTCAACGTCCTTTATGCCTGCTTTGATCATAGATTCGACGGCATTGCCACCGCCACCACCTACGCCAACTACTTTTATTTTTGCAATATTATCCATTGTTTACTTCCTCCAAAAACCTTTTTTTGCGGGGGTTTTGAATGCTTTTTCAATCAAGCCATAACTTGATGAGTATTCATTTTTGTTGTGTTGTGGATTGGTACTTTCTACCAAAGTGACGGCTTTGCCCAAGCAAAGGGAAAGGTAGGCGTCGGCACCTTTTATGTAACTGAGACCACCACCGGTAAGCAAAATTGCAATGTTGCTGTCAATGGCTTTGTCGCAGTAAGCAAACGATTTTTTGATGTATTCGGCGATTTGTTCAATTCGTGCTTTTACAACCTTGTTGGACAATTCGGCTTGAACCATAACTCCGTCGGACAAGGTGTAATTGTCGTTTTCGGCAAATTCCAAGTTGAGATTGATTTTGTTGAGCAATTGCATTGCACGGTCAAAACTGACGTTGAGCAATTGGCACAAGTCACCTGCAATGTAACCACTGCCAAGTGAGAAGGTGTATTGGAAAACAAGACCTTCGCCTTCGGACACCATGATGTTGGTGGAAAGGTGACCTACGTCAAACAAAATTGCTTTGTTATCTTTGTTGCAATTGGATGCCAAGTAAATTGCTTCTGCTGTGCATCCATTGACAAATTGGCAGTCGTAAATGCCACATTTTTTCAAGCAGTTTTCCACACGTTTGGTAAAGTAATTGTCTGCAAAAGTAAAGGAATACAATCCGGAAATTTTGTTTGCAACAAGACTAACTGGATCGTGCGTTTTTTGAACGTTATCCACCACGTAGTAAATGGGATCTACTTGAATTTTTTTGCGGTTGCCCACGTTGTTGAAAACGTTGGCTTTTATTGACAATTCCTTCAAATCGTGTTCTTCCACGCGTTTTTTGGAACGGAAGGTGGTTGATGCCTCACTTGTTGCCACAACGGAAAATTCACCGGGAACACCAACGTAAATGGATTTGATTGTTTTGCCAAGTTTGTCTTGTGCTTGTTTTATGGCAAAGGAAATGCAGTCAAAAAGTTTTTCCGGTTCGAAAAACTCGCCGTTTCTAAAACCGTTGTATAAACTTTGACCAGATGCTTTGATGACAAAGTCACCATCAAATCCACGTTCGGCAACCATGCAGGTTATCTTACGTGAACCGATATCCAAAACTGCAACTTCTCTGCTTTTTTCTTTTGATTTGAATAACATTTTTAATCCTTAGTTGTTGCTTTTTACGTTGCCATATTGGTCAACGGTAATGATTGTGCTGGAATTTTGAAAATCTTTGTCGGGGTTGGTATAAACACTGACAACTTTCAAAATTCTCTCTGCCAAGTCTTTTTCGGGGGAAATTACAACCAATCTTGCACCTGCATTGGTAACGATTGTCATTTGACTGATTTGATTGTTTTCCATTGCAAATTGAAAACCTACCACAAGTTGGCTTATTTCGTCCACGTCATAGTACAATCTCCAAATGGTGGAAACTGATTGCAAAACGTAAGACAACTTTGCATCGTCGGTTGACGTGGAAAAATCAATGAGTGCGCCCTCCACTGCTGACGTCACACTTGTAGAAAACACTCCGTCAAGGCTGATGAGAGTGTGTCCTGTTGCACTTTCTTCAGACACAACGTAACCTTTGGAATCCAAAAAATAGGTCTTGTTGGAAAGACTGAAGGTGAACAAAGGCAAACGTGCTGTGATGCAAACGTCAATTTTGTTGGGGAAAGACTTTACAATGTCAATAAAGTGCCATTGGGGATAGT
>JAFQWS010000056.1 GCA_017407305.1 Clostridia bacterium | reverse complement strand
TTGTTAGTTAAGTTTTTGCTAACGCAAAAGTGAAGTTGCTACGCAGTGAAGTTTGTGGCACAGCCAAGCTGCGCAAAGCACAAGTGAAGTTAAGTTTGCCCGAGTTGCTTTGCAACTCCTGCTTCTGCCGTCAGGCGAAACTTCACTCACAAAGTGAACTTAACTATCGAAGATAACTTCACTTGCCCAAAGGGCAAACTTAGTTTTAGCGTGTTCTCCGTTAAGGATAACACGCTAAATAGAGTGTGTATTTTTATTTTGGTTTTAAGTTATATTAAATTTTTTTGGTTATCTTGTTAAGTTAAAAAAGAGTTTGAGAATTGATAAGTAAAATATATGAAGGCTTTGTTTAATATATTTTTCATATTAGCAACGTTAAGTGTTTTGTGACCTACTTGAACTTAAATTCAAAGCCTTTGGGTATGAGCATGGTTATTTCCGATGAACCATCGTCGTTGTGCTTTACCGTTGTTTTGGCAGAATATTTGCTGGCAAAATCCCAAACTTGACTTGCTCGTTTTCCGGATGTAACTGCAACTTTGTAAGTGGTGTAAAACTTCAAAATCTCTTCTTCAATTTTTGAAATTAGGCCGTCAATTCCAATAATTTTCGTTGCAGAAATTGCCACACTGTCTCTTTCGGCCACCCAATTTTCAATTTTGTCTATTTTGTTGAAAACTTTTACAATTTTAGATTTGCAGTTAAGTTTTTGCAACATGTCCATGCAAACCTCAATTTGGTTTTGACATTCCTCATCAGAAAGGTCTGCGACCAACAAAATCAAATCGGCAAGAGTGGCTTCTTCAAGGGTGGATTTAAATGCCTCAATCAACATGGTGGGCAAATCTTTAATAAATCCAACTGTGTCCGTTAAAAGGGCAGTTATTCCACACGGCAAATTGATTTTTCTTGTGGTGGTATCCAACGTTGCAAACAACTTGTCGTCTGCATATACGTTGTTATTGGACAATAAATTGAACAATGTTGATTTTCCGACGTTGGTATAGCCAACCAAAGCAATTGTTTTGATGGGACTGTTCAATCTTTCGGTGCGCATGGTTGCACGTTGTTTTTCCAAATCGCTCAAAGCAAGGCGCAAACGGTGCATTTTTTCTTTAATACGCCTTTTGTCCGTTTCCAAAGCTGTTTCGCCGGGACCACGAGAACCAATGCCACCTTGTTGTCGCGAATACTTTTTGTCGCTTTTAGAACCCAAAGAATAGGACAATTGGGCCAATTCAACTTGTTTTTTGCCCTCGGCAGTGCGCGCACGCATAGCAAAAATGTCCAAAATAAGGTCGATTTTATCTATTACGTCAACGTCAAGATGATTTTCGATGTTCCTTCGTTGAATTGAATTGAGTTGAGTGTTGAAAAGTACCAATTCAACGGCCCACACTTTGCAATATTCTTTGATTTCGTCCAATTTACCTGAGCCTACTACCGTTTTAGAAGAATCGGGACAATCACGAATTTGCGTAACAAAACCGACGATTTCACCGCCGGCTGTTTTTACAAGTTCTTTCAACTCGCTTTTGTCCCCCTCGGTCAAAACTTTTGTGGAAACTGCCAAAATTTTTGTGGGAGATTTTTCAAATTTTTCTAAATTTTATTTAATTTTAGTCGTCATCTCTCAATTTTACCGCAGTTGATGCCTTTCTTCTTATGTCATCGGTAACTGCTGCATAGTGTTTTTTTGTTGTATTTACGTCTTTGTGCCCCAAAACGTCTGCCACAACGTAAATGTCGCGTGTAGATTTGTAAAGTTGTGTGCCGTACGTTGAGCGCAATTTGTGAGGGGAAATCTTTTTGAGTGGTGCAGCAATGGGGCTGTATTTCTTTATCAAATTTTCCACCGCACGCGTGGTAATTCTTTTGTTTTGCAAGGACAAAAACAATGCGTTTGTTTCGGCACGTTTGTTGTTTTTGCGTAAGTGGAAGTAGTCGTACAGCATCCCCGCAACTTCTTCGGAGAAGTACAAGATAACCCTTGCGCCACCTTTTCTTGTAACGACAAAGGACAAATTGTCAAAATCAACGTCATCCATGTCAATGCCTACAAGCTCGCTGACACGAATTCCTGTGCCTAAAAGCAGTCCGACAATTGCCAAATCTCTAACTTTGGTATTTTCTTGATATGCCAATTGATGTTTGGACAACCCTGCGCCATTGTCAACGGTGTCAAACATTTTCTTGACCTCATCAACGTCAAGACGAACAATCTCTTTTTCGCGAATTTTGGGGCTGTTTACGCTTCGTGTGGGATCAACGTTGATGACGTTTTTCTTAATGAAGTATTTGATCATCGATCTCAATGCAGAAAGTTTGCGTGAACGGGCGCGTTCGGCATTTGTTTCGATGACTGTTTTTGTGAGTTGACCGCTTGGTGTTGCCTTTTGATAGGAGGTCAAAAAGTGCATATATTTTTCAATTTCAAAGGGTGAAAGGTTTTCCACGTCGGCCAAAGTTATGTCTTTGGACGTTTTGTCTTTGAAACGGCTTATATTCGTCGTCAAGAAGTGAAAAAACAATTTCAAGTCACGAACATACCCCAACCTTGTTAAAGTTGTGGTGGTGTCTGAAATACCCAAAATATATTCTTGACAATACTCCGGCAAAAATTCGTCTAAAATTTCGTTGATTTTTGCATTGTTGTTAACGTCGCGTTGTGAGAAATAAGTTTTTGTAGCCATGCCAAAATTTTACAACTTTTATGCTTTTTAGTCAATACTTGTTTGAATAAAGTGGAAAGTATAAAAAGGAACATTTTTTAGATTAAACTTTGAAGCAAAACAATTAAAAAACCTATACTGCAAAATCAGTTGACTGAGAAAAACTTTGGCAGTGTTGTTGAAAAAAGCACCCACAAACTAATTTTAAAATTGAAGTGTAATGTAGGTGGCTTATAATTGTAAGGCGAGAAATATAGAAAGAGCTTATTCGCGTAATATCATATTGCTTTGTTGAAAAAATTGTAGTGCAACGTCTATTAGTATTTTAGGCAATACGTAAAAGAGCAATTTTTTTGTTGAAATGATATGGTGTTTTGGCACCCCAAGACCAAATTCCCGGCGAAAGATTCCAAAATGGTCAAAGAGTAAAAGTTTTGATTAAACGTGTAAAAAACTCTACAAAAGGAACACAAATCGTCCTTTCCAGAGAAAACTATATGTTTATCAATGGATTCAATAAATAGAAAGATTGTTAGAAAGTAATTTGTATTTCAAAAGGGGATGTCCATGATAAGTTGTTTTTATTTTTAATAATATTTTTAAAAGTTTATTCCTAAAAAACAACACTTGAAAACACCTTTGTTGTCAAAATTGTTGGAGTTGATGGTGGCAATTTTGGTCTTATTTGTGGGCAAAATTTGAAGGCACACCTTGTTTGTGTGTATAATATCTATTCGCAAAATACCAATTTAACGAATAGATAGTGCCATTTTGCCCCAAAGTAGAGTACTTTTTAAAAAAAATTGCCTTTGTAACAGCCTTTGGAAGCTTTCTTTCTTTTGCAAAAAAATATAAAGCTTTGATTGACGTCTGCAAAATTTTAACAATTTGTTTAAATTGGGAAAGTCGGTACAAAATTTTATAGAGATTTACTATTATTATTGTTTTAATTTATTTTCGTTGAGAGATTTTTCTAGTGGCCTTTTCTTTTTGCAACGTATGAAATGACTGAACAAACAATAATTCCAAGAGCAAATGGAATAATAAAAATAAAGCCGACTTCCCACGGAAAACTTGTAAGATGATTTTTGGCTGCATGATAATAATTTGTGCAAACGTTTGTGACGACAACACACATAACGTTTGTAATTAATATGGCAAGTCCTGCAAAAATTGTTGAAAGTTTCATATTTAACTCCTTTTCAAACTACTTTTGTTTCAATGATTTAATAAGTATTACGGCACCAAGCACTATAAATAAAACGGATATAAACAAAACAACAAACGTTCCGTCAATAATGATTATGGATGATTGAGCGATTTTGTCGGAAGTTTCGGGAGAAAATACAAGAATTGCACTAAAAACAATCAAGGATAAGAACCCCAACAGGGAAATTGTAAGCCCCAATCCCAAAAGTTTGTTGCTTTCCTTTTTTGGGGCCGGTTGTACGCTTGTATGTTCTTCAATGTCTTGTTTTAGAAGATAATCTATGCTTACGTTGAAAAGTATTCCGTATTTTTCCAACGTTTCGGCATCGGGCGTTGTTTTTCCGTTTTCCCATTTTGAAATTGCTTGTCTAGAACAATTTAATTTCTCGGCAAGTGTCTCTTGAGACAAACCTTGTTTGCGTCTCAAGTTGTACAATTTTTCAGACAACGTCATAATTGCCTCCTTGTGACTTTATTGTAATGATTATTCCAAAAAAAGTCTATATACAATCGTTGTCAATTGCGCAACGATCGTTTACATTTCGTTGAAATTATTAAAAAGCTTGAAAATTTAGAAAAACTAGACGTTCTCGCCTAGTTTTTGGAATTTCTATTTGAATTTTAGTCCGCTTCAAGGGCTGACAAGCCTGCAAGACGGCCTGTAGCAAAGGCAATTTGCAAGTTGAAGCCACCCGTATAGGCGTCTACGTCCAAAATTTCGCCTGCAAAATACAAATTTGGATGCTTTTTACATTGCATTGTGGCAGGATTTATTTCTTTGACGTCAATACCGCCTGCAGTAACGATCGCTTGTTGCATATCGGCAAGTCTAACAATAGTTAAAGGGAATGCTTTAAGTGCGTCCAAAAGGGCGTTTCTTTCGACACTTGTAATTTGATGAATTTTTTTGTCGAGAGGTATTTTAGACAATTGAGCAATGGTTTTGCACAAACCGGAAGGCAACAATTCGGGTAAATAATTGCCAAAATCTTTGTTGGAATTTGCTTTGAAATCTCTGAGTAATCTTTCGTCAAGATGTTGACGAGTCAAAGCAGGTTTGAAATCAAGATTTAATTGCACGGGAAATTTTTGGCGATTGATTTTTGCCGACATTGACAAAACGATTGGACCGGAAACTCCTTCGTGAGTAAACAACATTTCTCCAAACAATTCAATTGGCTTTTTTGCACCATCTAATTTTGTTGACAACGTAACGTTTTTGAGAGAAATTCCCGCAAGTGAAGAAAAGTCTTGTTTGGTTTTCAGTTCGCACAAAGATGGCACTGTGTCAATTGTGTTGATTTTGAGATCTTTTGCCCATTTCAAACCATCTCCGGTACTGCCTGTTGCCGAGTA
>JAFQWS010000055.1 GCA_017407305.1 Clostridia bacterium | reverse complement strand
AAGCAAACAAATACAGGTATGATTAAATTTGATAAAAGTGGTAAACCTGTCAAATTGACTGATACTGAAAAATCTTTCCGAAGTGGTTATTTGCAAGCAAGACAAGATAATGCAAAAGCCTTTAAGTCTAAAAATCGTTAAAATAAAAAAGAGCCGTTTGGCTCTTTTTTATTTGTTCCTTTTCTTATATTCTTCAATTATGTCTATTATTTTTTCATCTAAATTACATTTGCTTTTTTCCCAAATAAACGCAAAATTATGAGTTTTGTCTTTTTTAAATAATTCTTCTTTATATAAATTTTTTTGTTTGTTTTCATTCATGCCAAAATATTCAATATATAAATCGTAATCAGGAATATAAAAGTCAGGATAATAATATTTCCCATCAAGTGCTTTATACTTTCTTTCGTATTCGTGAAATATCTTTGCTCGATATAGTTCATTATCTATTATTACTTCATATGGTGACCTAACATAATGCCCATCATGACAATGGTGTTCGGCTGGGTTCAGTCTTCTATAATCTTCAACTTCTTTGCTAATTTCTTTTATATTGTCATTCTCAAGAATTAGTTGTTCTTTTTCTTCTGGTTTATCTTTATTTTCAAGATAATCTTTCTTTTTTGTTAATAAATATGTAATATCTTTAATTGCAATTTTCTCTTGTTTTATATCTTTAAATTCGTCTATGATTTCTGCAATTGCATAAAGTTTTTTACATGCTTCTTGTGCATATTCGATTTTATTTATCCAAAAAATACTGTTTTTTAAATTATAATAATATTCTTTTGCTTGATAAACATTGTTTAAATGAGTAATGTCTTTATAAAAAACTTTTATTCCTTTCCAACAATCAAAACAAAAATGTTGTCCGTTAGATGGCTTACCACAAATAATACAAGTAAGTTCATTCTTTGACTTTACTTCTTTAACTTTTTTACATTCACATATAACGTCTTTTTCGTTCCATTTACCACAATCGGTACATTGAACTATTTCGCCTTTGTTGGCTTGCATACCGTGTTTACGGCACAAACCGTCTTTTCTTGCTTTACCCATATAAACATTAGTATGTTCGCCACAAATAGGACATTTTAAATCATCCATAACCGTTACTCCTTGCTTTTGTTTAAAAGCATTATAAAGGGAAAATAAACGTTTGTCAATATTGAAATAAAAACTCTATTAGTGAACCAAGTAGGGCAGTCAAGGGAACAAAGCAAAAAAAAATTAAAAATTTTACAAAAATTTTTCATTTATTTTTGCGACCCTTGACAATCCGTCTATTTGCACCACCATTTTCAGCAAGGTGGAACAGTGCAGGCTGTTCCACCCTTAAAAAGCTCCAAAAAATAAATTAGTAATTGGAATTAGTTTGGCGTGGGGGCAAACGCAATTCAAGGCAATTTTGCCGGAATGCGTTGCCCCGCCAAACCCAACACTAACCGTTTGGAACAAACGGAAATTGACTATTGAAAACTTCGTTTTTTTCTTATATAATAAGACCATAAGGATGGTTATTATTATGAGAAAGAAAGGGGTTAAGAATTTAACGTTTACACAACGCATACAGATTGAAACGTTGTTTAATGCAAAGATAAATAAAACCGAGATTGCCAAGCAAGTCGGTGTTTGCTTGAGAACAGTACAAAGGGAATTAAAACGTGGCGAGTATGAACACACCAAATATAAATACAATTTTTGGTATGGTGCAAAATATTCAAAAGTAAAAAAATATTCAGCAACAATTGCACACGAAAAATATAAAATGAATTGTACTGCTAAAGGCAGACCGTTGAAAGTTGGCAAGGACTTTGCCTTTATTAATTATATTAATAACAGAGTTAAAAGAGAAAGAATAACAGCACATGCAGTTTGGGGCGAAATGCACTACAAGAATTTGCCGTTTCAAACAAAAATTAGCAAAACAACGTTGTACAATTATATTCGTCTTGGACTTTTTGAAAATATCCAAATGAAAAAGAGAAAAGAAAAGTATAAAAAGTCTGCAATAAAAAGAGTTTCTCGTGGTGTTTCAATTGAAAAAAGACCGGACGAAATAAAACAACGTAACACGTTCGGGCATTGGGAATTAGATTGTTTGTGTGGCAGTACACGTGCTAGTTTCTTTGTTATGACGGAACGTCTAACAAGACATGAAATAATTTTTAAGATGCCTGATCAATCGCAGAAAAGTGTTATTTCTTGTATTGATAGTTTAGAACGAAAGTATAAGTCTAACTTCCAAAAGATTTTTAAGTCTATTACGGTAGATAACGGTAGCGAATTCAAAGACTTTCGTTCTATGGAACGTTCGGTATTTTCGCAAGAAAAAAAACGAACTTCGGTATATTATTGTCACCCTTATTGTTCTTGTGAGCGTGGCACAAATGAACGTATGAACCGAGAAATTAGGCGTGTAATTCCTAAAGGATCTGACTTGTCTAAATGGTCTGATTCAAAGGTTAAAGAAATTGAAAGGTGGATAAATTATTATCCACGAAAAGTTCTTGGTTTTGCTTGTTCGCAAGAATTATTTGATAAGCAATTACAAGCTTTATCTTAGACAACGCTTATTTGAATAATGAATAATAATGTGTGTAAATCTACACACACTTTTTTATGCAAAAAAAATGAAAGAAAAAATGTGCCACCACCTAACAGGGTGTTATAACACCCTTTTAGGTATGTTTGTGGACTATAATTTTAACACAATTTTAAGCTTTTTTATTTTTTTTCAAAAAAAGTGCTTAAACTATATTGACTTTTCATTTGTTGTGCAAATACTACTACAAAAAAAAGGAGTACAGCCAATGGCAAAAACCTATCTAAACGACCACGAGTATTTTATGAACTACGAAACGTGCAGAAACTTCTATATGGACGGGGCAGAACCCAATCGTTTGCCCAATCGCTCCACTTGGGCTGTGCGTACAACCCGTTCCAAAAATTTAAAATGGCGTCGCAAACGCTAAAAAAAAGGATATTTGCCAAAGCAAATATCCTTTTTTTTGTTTTTTACATACACTTTGTTTTTAGGTAATCGTCAACCGACACGTCATCAATGAACATATCCAATTTGACGATTTTATAATCGCAATCAACGTTAAATTTCTTTTTGAGACTTTGCACCACTTTGTCACAACGAAGATTTTTGTTGCCACAAGCAAGTACAAAGGAGGCCGTATTGTCGTCAATTGCTTCAAATTGTTTTATTTTGTCCCAAACTGCCACTTGTTGGTCTTTTTTGTCAATACAAAAGTCTTTGTCAATGGCCGACAACATTTTGCCAATGCCTTCCATATGCACGACGTAACTTGCCCAAGTGATATCTCTTGCCAATTTGACGTTTTCCACCTTCCACATATCAACGAAGGTGACGCCTTGCATGGCATATTGATTGAGCAGTTGGATTTGGTCTTTGGTTGCGTTGCCGTTGAAATACAAATATTCGCAAAGGCTGTTTGCACCCAACGACAATGCAGGAGAAAAGTACATATCGGGGTGAGGATTGAAACCTTTTGTGTAAAAAACGTCAACGTTGGCACGTCTGAAAACACGCATTATTGCACGTGACAAGTCAACGTGCGAAACCAAAGACGCCTTGTTGGTCTTGGTGTATTTTAATACTATCATAACTTTCTGTTGCCCTCCGACTTGTCGCAAAAACCTTGCTTTTTAAGTCCACAGCCGTTGCACTTTTGAGTGCAAGAGGGGGTGGCAACTCCTTGTTGTGCACGATGTTTTTCCAACAACAAATATTGTTTGGTGACACCAATATCTATCATATCCCAAGGCAAAACTTCGTCTTCTTCTTTTTGTGCCACAATTTGGTCAACGTCAATACCAAATTGGTCAAATGCGTCTTTGTAACGTTGCCAATTGAAACACTCGGTCCAAGCATCAAAACAAGCACCGTTTTTGTAGGCTTGATACAAAGCAGGGCCGACCGTTCGTCCACCTCTTGCCAAAACGGCTTCCAATAAAGACGTTTCATAATCGGTGTAGGAAAAACCAATTTGACCTTTTCTAAGTCTTGTTTTGAGGTACATTTGTTTTGCTTCCACGTCCTCTTTGGTGGCAAATTGCTCCCATTGAAAAGGAGTAAAAGGTTTGGGGATGAAGGTTGCCACGGAAACGGAAATGCGAAGCACCTTTTTGGTCAACTTGTGATACAAATTTTTGATTTCAAAAGCCAAGTCGGCAATACCTGCAACGTCATCCATTGTTTCGGTGGGCAAACCAATCATAAAGTAAAGTTTTACTGATGAATAGCCTTGATTGAAGGCTTGTTCGCATGCCGACAAAACGTCTTCTTTGGTAACGTTTTTGTTGATGACGTCACGCAATCTTTGTGTTCCTGCTTCGGGAGCAAAGGTAAGACTGCTTTTTCTATTTTCGCTGACAAAGTCACCTTTGAAAGAGTCCACACGCAAACTGGGTAAGCCCAAACGTGCATTGTATTTTTGGCAAACGGGTTTCAAATCTTGTACCAATTGGGACAAGGTGGAATAGTCGCCTGCCGACAAACTGTTGAGAGACACTTCATTGTAACCGGTGTTTGCCAACAATTGTTGGCAAATTTCCACCACTTGTCGCTGACTGCGTTCCCTTACGGGGCGATAGATAAATCCTGCTTGGCAAAAACGACAACCATTGGCACAACCTCTTGACAATTCCACCACTGCACGATCGTGCACAATTTCAATGGTAGGCACAAGTTGAGTTGTGGGTGCAAAGATGCTGTCAAGGTCTTTTTCCGTGTTTTTCTTGATGACAAAATCCATAGGTTTTGCCACCTTTTCGCCAACGTATTCCACAGGGTGCAAACTGGGAACGTAAATACAGGAATAGGTCTTGTCGACGTAAGACAAAAAGTCCTTTTTGGAAGTTGTTGCCTTCATTTTTTGCCAATCTTTGATGATTTTGGGCCAAGGAGTTTCGCCATCGCCTACAAAAATGAAGTCAAGGTAATCTGCCATTGGTTCCAAGTTGACGGCACAAGGTCCACCTGCAACCACGAAAGGATGATTGTCATTTCTATCTTTGGACAAGACGGGAATATTGGCAAGTTCCAACATTTGAAAGACGTTGGAATAGCACAATTCGTATTGCATGGAAAAACCGACGAAGTCAAATTGGTTTAACGGCGTTTGACTTTCCAAAGAGCACAATTGTTGATTGTTTTCTTTGAGATAGTCTTGGTAGTCAAACCAAGGCGCAAAACAGCGTTCGCATACGACGTTGTCCATGCTGTTTATCAAAAAGTACAAAATCCTTACGCCCAAATTGGACATACCCACCTCGTAAGTGTCGGAAACGCACATACAAAAACGTACGTCCACCTCACTTTTTGGTGTGGGCAAATTGCTTTCGCCACCAAAATAGCGCGCAGGAACGGATACTTTTTCGCAAAGTTTACTCATATTACAAAGAGAAAGTTGCAAGCAAACTGCCGACAAGGTTGAGTTCTTGACCGTCTTGAATCAATTTGTAAGAAACGTTGTGTTTTGCAAAGATTTCATCCAAATAGTCGCAAAGTCTTGTTTTGTAACCGGTAAGTCTATGGAAAGTTGTTCCTTCGCAAACGATTGCAACGGGGTTGGAACTTCCATCGTGACCATACATTGCAATTGCTGCCAAAGAAATTGCACTGACTTTTGCCGAACGGTCAATGATGCAGTTGAGCAATTCTTTTGCAATTGTTCTGTCTGCCGTCTTTTTGAACATGCGATAAAGTTTGTTGTTGCTGTCCATCAAAAAGTCGGAAATGTCACGCGTTTCAAAAGGTTGAATATTTGTAATGCCTGTGAAAAGACCTTCACGGCTGGCTGCAAACAAAACTTCAAATGCCAAGTCTGCCAAATATTTGCCACTTGTCATTTTTTCCAAAGGAGATCTTGTAGGATCGGCTGTGTTTGCCATAACAATTTTGTCAAAGTCGCCTTGAGGCAATTTGTTGTAGTTGGCTGTTTCGCAGTTGACAATCATTTCTTCCGTTTTGCCATCTGTCAATTTGCCAATTTTGTTGGTTTTTTCAACGTAGCAAATGTTTGTACCTGTACCAAAGATAAAGCCCAATTTAGAAGAGTAGATTTCGTCAATGTGATAAGCCATGCCACCCATCAAGGTTGCAACCGTATCGTTGAGAATACAAATTTTTCTGGGTGCAGAGTTGTATTTGCTGAGTGCTTTAAGTGTTTCTGCGCCAACTTTTGAACCGATCAATGCTTCATTGTCCAATTCTTTGGACATTGCGACAAGCGTTCCGTCAATGGTGTTGTCCATTGCAACGTTGTAAGAGAAACAATAACCGATATCGCCACCTTCTTCTGCCAAAGGTACGATTTGTTTTGCTATGTAGTCGTAAAATGCTTCTTTGCTGACACGTTCGGTCAACATACCGCTTTTGGACAAGTGACGAATTTCTGCTTGACCATCTTCGTCAAACCAACCGACTGCACTTCTAAAGTTGGTACCACCTGCATCAAGCAAAATTTTCTTTTCATTTACACGCATTTGAGAAGTAGGTGCCAAATAGGTGGGAATCATGGGCAAAGATGACGTTTCGCCCTTCAAACCCTTGGCCATTTCTTCTTGAAATACCTGAAATTGTTGATCTGCATCGATGCAATCAGAGTGTTGTTTGTGATTGATCATAAACTCTTTTGTTGTCATTTCTATTCTCCTTTTACCATTTTGTCAAATTCTTCTAAAGTCAAAATGGTTAATAATTTCTCATTTTGCAATTCTTCCACACGTTTTTCACGCAAAACGTCCACTGCCGACGGCTCTTCTGCTGAAATGTAAAAGTTGCATCTTTTTAGGTAAGTGCTGTATCTTCCACCATTTTGAGCAATCTTTTTTGCCAATTCTTGTCCAAAAGAGGTCAGTTCATAAGAACGTGCCATGCCAAAAACTGCACTTTTCAATTTGTTGTTTTGTGCTTGTGTTTGGTAATAAACGTCTTTTACCTTTTCCAACGCTTTTGCAGTAACGTGCTTTTTGGAAACGGTTTCCAACAAGGAAACGGAACGAGTAAGTTCAAAATCGTTGTTTTCGCCAATGCGAATTTGATATTTTTTCAGCAATTGTGACAAAGACAATTGCGTCGTTTCAATAAGAAATTTCAACGTTTGCAAGGACATCCAAGCATCCGATTCGCTGTTGTGTTGCGAAAATTCAAGTCCCAATTCAACTGCAATTTTGTTGAGCGCTTTTACTTCCTTTTCGCCTTTGTACATTTTGTACAACAACTGCGAACAAATAAATTTGAAGTTGATGGGAGGAAGTCGGTAGTGATTGCACGCGGCATTAAGCATACGTACGTCCGAGTCAACTGCGTGTCCCAACACCACCACGTCATCATCTTCCAACATATCTTTGATTTTTTGATAAACCAACGGAAAATCGGGAGATTTGTCCAAAAGTTGCTTGTCCAATTTCAAGTCTATGCCAACGTTTTGTCTTGTGCCGTTTAAATTGTATTTACATTTGGGGTTGATCCAAATGTTTGTGCTGTGCAACACGTTGAAATTTTCGTCGGCAACGACCACTCCAATTGAACAAATGCTGTACAATTTGTAGCCGTTTGCCGCCTCAATGTCAAATGCCAAATATTTCACTTAAATTCCTTCAACGGACTATTCCGTCTTAAATTGATGTTTGTATAAATGGGCGTAAAGTCCATTTTGATTTTCTAAAAGTTGCTCGTGAGAGCCACGTTCTTCAATGCCATTTTTGGTAACCACCAAAATTTCGTCAGCATTTTTAACGGTGGAAAGTCGGTGTGCAACAACCAAGGTTGTTCTTCCTTGCGACAATTCGTTGAGAGCACGTTGAATTTCCATTTCGGTAATGTTGTCCAAAGCACTTGTTGCTTCGTCCAAAATAAGCACGGGGGGATTTTTCAAAAAAGCACGAGCAATGGAAACTCTTTGCTTTTGACCACCGGACAATTTGATGCCTCTTTCGCCTACTTGTGTCAAGTAGCCGTCAGGCAATTGCACGATGTAGTCGTGAATACACGCTTTTTTGGCTGCTTCTTCAATTTCTTCGTCCGTTGCATCCAAATTGCCATAAGCAATGTTTTCTTTGATTGTGCCGTTGAACAAAAATACGTCTTGGGAAACCATGCCAATGTTTTTGCGCAAGCTGTATCTTTTAAGCGTCGTGATGTCCTGTCCGTCCAACGTGATTGTGCCGGAATTGAGTTCATAAAAACGAGGAATCAAATGGCAAATGGTCGTTTTGCCACCGCCACTGGGGCCAACCAAAGCAACCGTTTCGCCTGCGTTGATTTTCAAACTGATGTCGTTGAGTACAAAACTGTCGTCTTCGACGTTGTCTTGAGTATATTTGAAACTTACGTTTTTGAATTCAATTTCGCCCTTTACACGACCGATTTCTACTGCATTTTGGTCTTCGGCTTCCACGTCACGATTCATAATTTCGTCAAAACGAGCAAAACCGGTCATACCCGATTGCAATTGTTCAAAAATTGCCGTCAAGGTTCTAACAGGTGTGATGACGGAAGATATGTACAAAATGTAGGCTGTAAGTTGTGCGGGATTGATGCGTTCGTACATCAAAAACAAGCCACCTGCCAAAAGAGCAACAAGGTTTGCCATATCGGTAAAGAAACCCATTCCCGAGTGGAAAATACCCATTTGCTTGTATGCACCACCACGAGCAACGACAAAATTGGCGTTGGCTTGGTCAAACTTTTCAATTTCGTGTTCCGTTGCAGTATAGGCACGAGAAACACGAATACCGGAAATTGCACTTTCTACGTTGGCGTTGATTTCGCCTGTGCGTTCTCTTGTACGCTTGAAGGCTTCTCTCATTTGATGACGTGTTTTCAAAACAAAAACAAACATCAAAGGAACACAAGCCACTGCAATAAGTGCCAACCACCAGTCAATTCTGAAACCAATCAACAAGATTGCCCCAGTCAACGTCAAAAAGGACAAGAACAAATCTTCCGGTGCGTGGTGAGCAAGTTCGGAAACGTCAAACAAGTCGTTGATAATTCTTGACATAATTGTTCCCGTTTTGTTTTCGTCAAAATAGGAGAAAGGCAACTTTTGTACGTGATGGAAAAAGTCCTTTCTCATATCTGCTTGCATTCTTACACCCATTTGGTGTCCCCAATATTGGATGACGAAGTTGAGCAATGCCTTTGCCAAGAAAAATCCCAACAATGCAATTGCCATATACAAAACCGTGTCCAATTGTCCTTGAGGAACGTAAACGTTCATCATTTCTTGTGTGATCGTGGGGTAAATCAAGTTCAATACTGCCACTGCCACGGCACACAACATGTCGATGATGAACAATCTCATATGGGGTTTGTAGTATGATAAAAATCTTTTGAACATTTCTTTTGTGTAACCTTTTGTTAAATTTTGAGAATATCTTCAACTGCTTTTACGACTTCTTTAAAAGATTCTTCTTCAAAAGGAGAAAGCAAGTCGCAATGTTTCAAAGTTGTTGTGAAATCTTCTGTGCAGTTGATGTAAACGAATTTTTTGTATTTTTCAAATGCACTTTTCCAATCTTTTTGTGACAAAGCCAAAAATTGCAAAGACGTAAATTGTGCCAAGCAATAGTCAATGTAGTAGAAAGGAGATTCGTAAATATGTTGTTGTCTTTGCCAACGACGACCATTTTCAAATGCAGGAATACCTTCCGTTGTCATATAAGGCAAAAATTCTTTTTCAATTTTGTTGTAAAATTGGTTTCTTTCTTGGCAAGACATGTTGGGATTGTCATAAACTTCTTGTTGGAAGTAGTCAACAATGGTGCCATAGGGAATAAACGTAATTGCTCCACCAATGTGGTTGAATTTGTATTCTTCTGTGCAATCGCCAAAGAAACCTTCAATCCAAGGATATGCCAAAAATTCCATACTCATAGAGTGAACTTCGGCAGTTTCCATGGCAACTTCCGTCATGCAATCAATTTCACAAGCGCGTGCAAATGCGTATGCATGACCAAATTCGTGTGTCAATACGTCAATGTCGCCCAAACTTCCGTTGAAGTTTGCCAAAATGAAAGGCAATTTGTAGTCGGGCAAACACGTGCAGTAGCCACCACCAAACTTGCCTTTGCGACTGATTACGTCAAAAGCCTCTGCTTGGTACATACGGTCAAACAATTCGCCTGTTTCGTTGTCCATTTCGTGGTACATTTTTTTGCCATGTTCAAAAATTTGATCCACTGTACCAAAGGGTTTGGGTTCTTTTTGAGTGAAAACGGACGTGTCCCAATAGTGTTGAACGTCCCAACCCATATCTTTTTGCACCTTTTGACGCAATTTTGTTGCCAAAGGTACCAAATATTTTTTGACGTTGGCTCTAAATTTTGCAATGTCATCTTTTGTGTAACAAGTACGTTGCATTCTGAGATAGCCCAAAGGAGAAAAACCTTCATAGCCCAACTTTTGTCCCATTTTGGTGCGAACTTTGACCAATCTGTCGTAAAGTTCGTCAAGTTGGTCTTTTCTATCTTCAATTGCTTGTGCGTATGCAATGACGGCGGATTTTCTTACTTCTCTGTCTTCGTTGGAAAAATACTTGCCCATTGAAGGGAAAGGAATTTGTTCGCCGTTGTAGTCCACCAAAATTTCCGACATCAAGCGTGTATATTCAGTGCAAAGTTTGTTTTCTTCAATTTTTTCTTGCAAAATTGCAGGGTCGTGGGCTTTGATTTCCATTTCCATAACGTCAAACATTGTTTTGGGGAAATATTTTTCCAATTGACTGCGGAAAGGACTTTCTACGTAGCAACGACTCAACTGACTGAGTTGCACACTGATTTCCGGCATTGCTTCGTCGTAATAATCTTGTTCTTTTGCATAAAACTCATCTTGAGTGTTGAGAGAAAATCTGATGTAAGCAAGACTTGCCATCGTTTCAAAATTGGAATATTCTTTTTTGAAATCTTTGTGAACTGCCAAAAATTCTTCTGCACTTTTTGCGTTGGAAAGCAGTTCTTTTACTTGTTTAATTTTTGCAATTGCTTGGTCCTTTTCCGGACGCTTATATTCAATTTGAGATACTTTCACGATATATTCTCCTCTACTTAATTTCTATTATTCTACCCGACTGGTCGGTTGTGGCGACCTCGTAAATGCTTTTGGCAACTTCTTCTGCTTTGAGAATTCTGCCACAGTGTTCATCCAAAAAAGCTGTCAGTTCTTCGTCCGTCAAGTGCGCGCACATATCCGTTGCAACTATACTCGGACAAACGCAGTTGACGTTGACAAAGTCGCCAATTTCTTCGTGCAAAGACAAAGTCAAACCAATTAGGGCAAACTTGCTCATTGAATAGACGCTTTCACAACTTGCGCCTTGCAACCCCCAAATGGAAGAAACGTTGACAATTGCGCCACTGCCTTGTTTCAAGAACAAATCAACGGCTTTTTGACTGCACAAAAAGGGCGCGCGTGCGTTTACTGCCATAAGTTGGTCAAATTGCCAAACGGTTACGTCTTGCAACTGACTGTAAAGAGATTGACCTGCGTTGTTTACCAAAACGTCCAACCTATGAAAAAGTTTGTTGATTTTTTCAAACATTTGCTCAACTTGGCAAGGATTAGACAAATCGGCTTGCATCAAGTGAACGTCACAGCCCAAATTGGTCAATTGTCGTTGCAATTCTTGTGCTTGGCTTTGACTTTTGTTGTAGTTGATTAAAACCGTCCAACCGTTTTTGGCAAATTCTTTTGCCGTTTCTGCGCCAATTCCACGGCTGGCACCTGTTATCAGTACTGTTTTCATTTGAGCACTTCCTTTTTGGGCTTGTTTCTCTTTTGTGTCAAATAGACCAAACCTGCCATCACAAACCAAGATGCCATAACGATAACGATAAGCAACAACGTTTGTTCGGTGTTGAGAATGCTGTAAATGGGACTTAAACCAAACAATTCATTTTGTCCTGCATAGTATAAAGCGCCAATTCCTGACACCGTAACAAGGGAAATGCAAACAAACAAAAGCGTTTTCCATTTTTTGTCAAAAGGTTTGCACAAATAGTACAACGCCCACAAACCACAAAAAGTGTAAGCTATGGACACAATTGTGGAAAGTTCGGTAACTGCGCCAACGGAAGCAACGTCCATTTCAATAACGTTTGTCAATTTCAACAAATAGACTGCCACCGTCATCAAAATGAAAGTCAACGAAAATGGTATGCAACGGCGCAACAAGTTGGGTAAAAAGTGTCCTTTGAGCAAATCAGTGTTGGGTTGCAACGCCAAGAAGAAGGTAGATACACCAACAACCACCATTTCCAACATAAGAATTTGGTTGGAAGTATAGGGGGATGCCAAACTCATGCCAAAGCCAAAGTTTGCCACGATAAGCAACAAGTTGATGAAAATGATGTACCACGTCTTCATGTAGTACATTGACGTTGAATTTTGTATGTTGTTGACAACTTGTCTGCCTTCTCTTACAACGGCAGGCATGGATGCAAAGTTGTCGTCCATAAGTACCAAATGTGATACGTTGCGTGCTGCATCAGCACCACTTGCCATTGCAATGGGACAATCGGCTTCTTTCATTGCCAAAATGTCGTTTACGCCGTCACCCGTCATTGCAACGGTTTTGCCTTTGGAACGCAAAGTTTTTACCAACAAGGCCTTTTGATCGGGGGAAACCCTTCCAAAGACGTTGTATTCCAACGCTGCTTTTTGAACTTCCAAATTGGTAAGTCCTTCCAAAGAAATGTATTTGTCTGCACCTTCCACTCCTGTACGGATGGCAATTGCAGATACTGTTTGCGGATTGTCACCGGAAATAATCTTGACGTTGACGCCGTGGTCTTTGAACCATTGGATTGTTTCGGGTGCTTCTTTTCTTACGTGGTCTTCAATGACGATAATGCAAACGGGTTTTCTTACCGAGGGCAACTCGTTTTTGAAAATTGCATTGGGAGAGTGTGCCAACAACAAAACACGCAAACCTTCTTTGGCAAATCTTTTGTAAAATTCGTCAACTCGTCTGTCTTTTGTTTTGAGAATAAACTCCGGTGCGCCCAAAATATAGGTGCCGTGAATACCAAAAGTTGTTGCAGACAACTTTCTTTGCGAAGAAAAAGCAAGCATTGCCGTGCTTTTCAACACAGGTTGTTTGGGGCAACCAAAGTGGCTTTTGAGTGCGCGAGAAGTCATATTGTCGTCGTTTTGTGCCGACAAAAAACTGCCCATAATTTCTCTAAGGGTATAGTGTTCGGCTGTGGTGCGCAAATCCACCACGTCCACGACCTTCATTGTGCCGTCGGTGAGCGTTCCTGTCTTGTCCAAACACAAGCAGTTCACACGAGCCAACATTTCAATGCAGTACAATTCTTGCACCAAAGTCTTGTGTTTTGCAAGGCTGACGACGGATTTTGCCAAGGCAATGCTTGTCAACAACAACGGCCCTACCGGTACCATAGAAATGATGGAACCTGCAGTAAGTCTTAACGTTGTCAAAAAGGCAGGGTTACCAAACGTGGGTTGAGTCCAATCAAAGCCGTTGGCTTTTGCATTGGATTGCCACAAGAAAAACAACATCGGCAAAATGATGATGCCTACAAAAATCAAAATGCCTTTCAACGAACGTAAAAGTTCACTTCTGGGCTTTTCGTACACTTTTGCACGAGCGGACAAGCCTTCAACGTAGTTGTATTTGCCAACCTTGTTTACTCTGGCGTGACATTTTCCAGCCACGATAAAACTGCCTGCAAAAAGTTCTGTGCCTTTTTTCTTGACCACTGCATCACTTTCGCCGGTGAGCATCGATTCGTTTACTTCCACACTGCCGTCCAAAACCACCGAGTCACAAGAAATTTGGTTGCCGGTGGAATAAATGATGATGTCATCCAACACCACTTCGGTGGATGGTATGGAAATTTCTTGACCGTCACGCACAACGGTTGCCGTGGGAACGGTTACAAAATTTAACTTGTCCAAAGTCTTTTTGGAACGAATTTGTTGGAAAATTGCAATTGCTGTATTCAAGACGATGACAATCATAAAAAAGCACTCTTGCACCAAACCAAAAATCGTCAATATCGTTGCAATGGACAGGTAAATGAGATTGAAAAAGGTAAAAATGTTGGAAAAAATGATTTGGCCAATGCTCTTGGTCTTTTTTTCCGTGGCAAAATTCACCAAACCTTCCTTTTGGCGTTGAGCAACTTGTTGTGTGGTCAAGCCTTTGTTCTTGTGAGAATCAAATCTTGTGGCTTTTTCCAATTTAACAATGGGTTGTTGGGAATTTTGCTTTTTGTTTTTCATCTATTAGTCAATTTTTACAAGTTGTTGGTTTTCATAACGATAAATTGTTGAAAAACCTTCTTCTTTGAGTTGTTGCACTTGATATGCAAAGTTTTTTGCGCGTTTGACAACGCAAACGTCCGTCTTTTCACGCAAATGTTGGGCAACCTTCATAATGTCTGCCAAGTCGTTGGAACCGGAAAAAACAAGAGCAGTCTTTTCTTTTTGTGCAAACTTGTACTTTCTTTCCGTCAACAACAAAACGATACGTTCAAAACCGATGGAAAAACCACATGCAGGTGCAGGGGTGCCACTGATTTTGCCAATGAGTTGGTCATAACGGCCACCACCAGCAACGGAAATGTCCAAACCAGACAAGGAAATTTCGTAAATTGTACCTGTGTAGTAGTTCATACCACGGACAAGTTTTACGTCAAAAACAACTTGTGCTTTGGTTGTCGTTTTGCAAACAGACAAAATTTCCGTCAAAGATGCCTTTGTCTTTTCGTCTAAATAATCACCCAATGCCTCAAACGTCTTGTTCAAAGGATCGCTTGATGCTGTGATTTCCATAAGCAAGTTGACAAAACTTTCGGCTTTGTCGGGAGCAAAAGCGGAAATTTCTTCCAAAACTCCTTTGATACCAATTTTGTCAAGTTTATCCAAAATGATGAAAACTTTTTCGTGGTCTTCTTGATCAAATTGGCATTTGTTGGCAATTGCAGAAAGCAATCTTCTGTCGCTGACACGAATAACGGTGTCGTCAAAACCCAATTGATACAAAGCATCTGCAGTCGCTGTGATAAGTTCAATTTCTGCCAAAGTGGAACCATCACCAATGATGTCCATATCGCATTGACGGAACTGACGATATCTGCCACGTTGAGGTCTGTCTGCGCGCCAAACGTAGTCCGTTTGAATTGCTTTGAAAACTGCAGGAAGTTTGCCACGATTGTTGCTGTAAAAACGTGCCAAGGGAACGGTCAAATCATAACGCAAACCCAAGTCGCAAAGTTCTCCGCCGTTCTCAATTGCTTCTTCAAATTTTTCGCCACGCTTCAAAATTTTGTATATAAGTTTTTCATTGTCGCCACCTTGTTTGGAATTGAGCAACTGCAAGTTTTCCACTGCGGGTGTTTCAATTTGCAAAAATCCGTGTTTTTCATAAGTGGCAATGATGCTTTCAAGCACTTGTTTTCTTATGGAAAATTCGCCGGGCAAAAAGTCTCGCATACCTTTGGTGGGTGTTTTTTGCAACATAATTTGTTACCTCTTATTAAATGATAAATTCTTCGTTGTCTTGGGGTGCGTTTTTCAATTCTTCGGCTTTTGCTTCGTAACCTTTCTTGCCAAACAAGGCATAGGATGCGTTTTTGCCTTCTTCAACGCCGGGTTGGTTGTACGTGTCAATGCCCAACAATTCGCCTGCATAGGCTGTTTGCATTTCGAACAAATACAACAATTGTCCCAAGTGATATTCGTCAACAACGTCCATTTTGATTGTGTAGTTTGCCATCTTTGCCTTTGTCAAAGCATAGCGTGTTGCAAACAATTCGTTTGTCAAAAGGGTGGAAAGTGTATTGCCACACAAGAAATTGACGTCGGGAATGTCGGGGCAACCTTCGGGGATGTCCGTGTCTCCTCTGAAATTGCCTACTTCCAAGAAAGTGACGACTTTGTCGAAAGGTCCGTTGGCATAAAGTTGCACTTGAGAGTGTTGGTCTGTAACACCCAATGCTTTTACAGGGGTTTGTCCAACGGGTTGGATGTCGTTGCCTTCTTTGTCTTTGTTTTTGCCCAAAGATTCTGCCCAAAGTTGTGCATACCAGTCTGCAACGTATTTGAGGCTGTCTGCATAAGGCATCATAACGGAAATATTTTTGCCTTCTTTCATAGAAAGGTATTGCAACACTGCCGTGATAAGTGCAGGGTTGTTTTTGAGGTCGGCTTTCTTGCAAATTCTGTCCATATGGGATGCGCCTTTGAGCATTGCGGAAATGTCAATGCCTTCTACTGCTGCAGGAAGCAAACCTACAGGGCAAAGTTCGGAAAATCTACCACCAACACCATCGGGAATATAGAAAGTTTTGAAACCTTCTTGTTGTGCAATTTTGATGAGATTGCCACGTTTTTGACTGGTTGTGCAAACAACGTGTTCTTTGTATTCGTCACCCAATTGTTTTTTGAGCATATCCAAAACGATAAGGTATTGTGCCATCGTTTCACTTGTTGCACCGGATTTTGTAACGACGTTGAAGATTGTCTTTTTGATGTCGATAATATCAAACAATGCGTTCATACGTTCGGGATCGACGTTGTCAATTACGTAAAATTGAGGGGCTTTTCTTACCTTTTTGGGCAATTGGTTAAAATAAAGGTGCTTGATTGCTGTAAACACTGCCGTAGGGCCAAGTGCACTGCCACCGATACCCAAAACCACAAAATAGTCACAAGACTTTGCAATTTGTCTTGCTGTCTTTTTGATTTCGGAAATTTGTGCTTTGTCAACGTGAGGAAGATCCATCCAACCTTGCATACCCAAACCTCTGTTTGCTTGAACAGTTTTCACTGCTGCGTATGCTTGCTTTTTGGTTGCCAAGATTTGTTCCCAAGTAAAACCTTTGTCGCCAATTTTGTGTGCCATCATGTTGTTGTAATTGATTGTAATACTCATTTTGAAAGTCTCCTTGTAAGTCTAGAATATACAAGGTAATTTTAACACAAAAATTTGTATATGAATAGTCAAAATTGCAACTTTTTTAATATTTTTATATTAAAAATAATATATTTATTATATGAACAAGAAAATTTTGGTTTTGATACCCTGTTTGCTTTTTATCGTTGCAGTTTGCTGTTTGCCATTTGCCTATTCAAAGCCCACCTTTCAAAGTGAATCGGGCAACAAATTGAAAGTTTTGGTCAGCGATTTGGAAGGAAACCCATTAAAAAATGCCACCGTCACCATAAAAGAGACGGGGCAAACTTTTTTGTGCGACAATCAAGGGCGTTCCCCCTTGTTTGAAATTGACACGTTAAACAATCCTTATGGAAATTTTGATTGGTTTACCATAACTTTGTTGGTGCAAAAAGAAGGCTACGTCAACGCCGTTGTGATTGGTTGTGTAATTTACCAAAACCAAACGCGACTCTTGAAGGTGCAAATGTACCCTTCCGACCAAAGCGATTTGCCTTTTGTCTGCCTTGTGGAAAGTCCACCTTCTTCATTTTTGAACAGCCTGTTTGAACAAAACCAATAAAAAGGCCGATATGGAATCAGTTCCATATCGGCTTTTGAATTTTAGAAAGAAATTGTAAAAGTTACTTTGTCATCTTGGCTGTCAGCCTTGATTTTCCACTTGTTTTTGTCGCAAATTCCTTTTGCAATGGACAATCCCAAACCACTGCCACCTGTTTTTCGATCGCGTGATTGATCGCTTCGCCAAAATCTTTCAAACACTTTTTCTTCTTCGTAATCGCCAAAAGTGGCACCACCATTGGAAATGGAAAGTTGCAAAGGATGACTGCTCAACTTTGCTTTGATGGGTGTTCCTTTGTCGCCGTATTTAATTGCATTGTCCATCAAAATGGACACCAACTGTTGCACTTCTTGTTCAACAGCCATAAGTTTTACGTCGTCTTCCACGTCTATTTGCAAACTTTTGCCACTTTCAAATGCCAATGCTTCAAAAGACAACACACTGTTTTTGACCGTTGAAGACAAGTCAACTTGATGGGAAACCACGCTTTGTCCTTCTTCCAATTTTGCCAACGTCAACAAATCAACGACAAGGCCGTTCATTCGCTTTGTTTGTGACAAAATATTTTCCGTCCACTTGTTGTCGCCAATATCACTGCACAAAGCATCCACGTTGGCGTTGATGATTGCCAAGGGAGTTTTCAACTCGTGACTGGCATCTGCGACAAACTGCTTTTGCTTGTTAAATGCAATGGACATGGGTTTGATTATCCACCAAGAACCCAATGCCACGATTATGTATAAAAACAAAAGAGCCATGCAAATTATAACAACGCCAAGCCAAACAATTGCTTCGAATTGTGACAATTCAATGGACGCATCCATGGCAACGATTACCGACCAGTTGTTGATAACGTCGTAAACGTAATAAACTTCTTTGACGTGTCCACGGCCTTCATTTTCTTGATGAAAAGTTTGCAAGTACTGTTGCACTTCTTCATCTTCAAAAAAGTCTTGGGAATAGTTTACAAGCCACTCGTCTTGTTGGTATCTGACAGCAATAAAAGTGCGTCCTTCATTTGCCAAATCAAAGGAATCCACGCCCAATTCAATGGTTCTATTTTCCCTGACGTACTCCAATCGTTCGGTCAACAAACGCGTCACTCCATATGAAAAGGAAAAATAACCACCCAAAATGACTGCCGACAAAATGACAGCAAAGACACTTGCCAACAAGACCATTGTCATAACAACAAATTTTTTACGCGTTTTGTTAATCATTTTCCACTTCCAACTTGTATCCCACACTTCTTATGGGACGAATTGTCACCTTGCTGTTTAAAGAGCTCAACTTGCGACGTAAAAATGACAAATATACCTCTACGTTGTTGTATTCGGCATCAGAATCAAATCCCCAAACCTTTTCGATGATGATATCTTTGGAGATAATTCTTTCGGTGTTGCGCATAAGCATTTCCATAATTTGAAATTCTTTGCTACCCAAGGAAACTTCTTTGTCGCAACAAAAAAGTTTGTGATTGTCTAAATTCAGCACCAAGTCGCCAAAGGACAAATCATTGCCAAAAAACTCGCCTTTTCGCCTTGTCAATGCTTTAATTCGTGCAATCAACTCGCGACTGTCAAAAGGTTTTGTCAAATAGTCGTCTGCACCAATTTCCAAACCTTCAATTTTGTCTGACGTTTCACTTTTTGCCGACAGCAACAAAACCGGCGTAGAAATGCCTTTTTTACGCATTGTTTTCAGCACTTCAAAACCGTTGCGTTTGGGCAACATAACGTCCAAAACAATTGCATCATAAAGTTGCGTAAAAATGTATTCCAACCCTTCTTCACCGTCAAAAGCGCAGTCGGTTGATATTTGATTTTTTGCAAAAATTGCTTTCAACGCCGATACAAGTTGTTTTTCGTCGTCAATAATCAAAACTTTCATTGGCACTTCTCCTTGTTTTAATTATACCACACCTTTTGTATTTTTCAATATTTTAAACAATTTATCTTAAATCTTACTTAAAGACGTTGACTAAAAAAATCAACAAAAAAGCCACCATAATTGCTCACCTGCTATAAGGCAGGTACGCAACCGTGGTGACTTCTTATTTTGAGAAAAAATATCAGTTGTTCAATAAAATTCTGTCGTTGAGCACTGCTCCTGCTTGGGAGAATTTGGAAATGAGGTCGGCTACCTTCAAATTTGCCTTTTCTTCTCCACTTGCTTGGAAAACGACGTAGCCTTGATTCATCATAAGCAATTTGTTGCCAAATTTGATAGCGTCGTTCATATTGTGAGTTACCATAATGGTGATAAACTTGCTGTTTTTAGTGAATTTTTCCGTCAATTCCAAAACGGTTTTTGCAGTTTTGGGGTCAAGCGCTGCTGTATGTTCGTCCAAAAGCAAAATTTTGGGTTGCACCAAAACAGCCATAACCAAAGCCAAACTTTGACGTTGACCACCCGACAAGGTGGAAACCTTTTGTGCCATCAAATTTTCCAAACCAAGTCCCGTTTCGCTCAACAATTTGTGGAAAAGTTGACGTTCTTGCTTGGTAATTCCCCAACCTAAACCACGTTTTTTGCCACGACGATGCGCCAGAGCAAGGTTTTCTTCGATATTCATACCACCGGCAGTACCATCAAGAGGGTTTTGGAAAACACGGCTGACGTAACTTGCTCTTTTGTATTCGGCAAGATTTGTTATATCTTGACCATCCAATAAAATTTTGCCTTCGTCAACGGACAAAACTCCAGAAATGCAGTTGAGCAAGGTGGATTTTCCTGCACCGTTGCCACCGATTATTGTAAGAAAGTCGCCTTCTTCCAAATTCAAACAAACGTTGTTGAGGGCGATTTTTTCCGTTGTTTCTCCAACGTTAAACATTTTCGTGAGGTTTTCAATTTTTAACATTTTTCAAACCTCCTTTCAATTTTTTGGAAGAAAAGTGTTTTTTGACTTTGGGTACGACCAATGCCACAATGATGATGATTGTTGCAATCAATTTCAAGTCGTTGGTGTGCATACCAAGTTGTACGGCAATTGTGAAAATCAAACGATAGACAACACTGCCCACCACCACCAAAGCAAGTTTCAACCAGAAAGGAAAACTGTCTTTAATGAGTGTTTCTGCCAAAATAACGGAAGCCAAACCAATGACGATTGTACCGGTGCCCATGTTGACGTCGCCACTTTGATTGTGTTGAGCCAACAAGCCACCTGCCAATGCTGCCAAGCCGTTGCTGATCATAAGGCATACGATTTTCGTCAAATCGGTGTTGATGCCTTGTGCCTTTGCCATGGTGCTGTTGAAACCTGTTGCGCGAACTGCACAGCCATATTCCGTACCAAAGAACCAATACAAAACACCCACGACTGCACCACAAACAAGCACACAAGTGATGATTGTAAGCACGTTTTTGTCACCAATGACGGACATATTGAACAGATCTGCCCAATATCCGTTGATTGTGGGTTTGCCAAAGAAAGACACGTTGGCACGATTGTCCATAATTTTGAGATTGATGGAATAGAGCGCAGACATTGTCAAAATACCCGACAAGATTGCAGGGATTTTGAGTTTTGTATTCAACAATGCCGTGACAAGTCCTGCCAAAGCACCTGCAACACATGAAATCAACAAAGCCAAAATGGGATTGAGACCATTGAAAATCAAGACGGCACTTACCACGCCACCCGTTGCCAACGAACTGTCCACCGTCAAATCGGCAAAATCCAAAATTCTGTACGTAAGATATACACCGATGGCAAGTACGCCCCAAATAAGACCAAGGGCAATGCCACCGACTGATGCGTTTAAAAAGTGTTCCATAAAAAATTATTCTCCTGAAAATGCATCTTGAATTTCTTCAATTTGTGCCAAAGTCATACCCAATGCCAACGCGTTTTGTTCGTTGATGAAAAATTCACATTCTTTTTCATAAAATTGGTTGAGATTTTCTACCGTTTCGCCAGACAAAATTTGCACTGCCATTTCGCCAACTTGTTGACCAAGTTTGTAGTAGTCAATGCCAAAGGTTACCAAACCTTCGCCATCTTCACACATACCTGCTTCACCACAAACGACAGGGATTTGGTTGGGTGTTGCGTGTGCGTAAATAATGTTCATATTGGCTGCCATCAAGTTGTCTGTGGGGACGTAAATGCAATCTGCTCCCACCATTTCACTGCCCGACAATGCTGTTGCAATGGTATTGGAATCGGTTGCAGTAACATCGACTGTTTCAAATCCACCCAATCTTTCGCATTCTGCTTTGGCAAGTTGCACTTGTTTTTGAGAATTGCCTTCACTTGAATTGTAAACAAAAGCCAATTTTATTGTTTCTTTTTCAGGATGCAACGTTTCAACAATTGTTTTTACCAATTGAATTTGTTGTGCAACAGGGTTCATGTCGCTGACACCTTGAATTGTGCCCAAGCCACCCAAGTCAACTGTAGGGTTGGTGACTGCCGTGTACAAAACGGGAACGTCTTCCGTGTTGCCATACAATTTTTGTGCAGATGACGTTGCAATGCCCAACAAAAGGTCGTGTCCAGAGTGTGCCAAACTTTGAGCCAACGTTTCTTCGTTGTTGGGATCGCCGTTGGCGTTCTTTTCGTCAAAGAAAATTGATTTGCCATTTTCGTCTGCCCATGCTTGAACGACGCTTTTGAATCCTTCGCGTGCATCGTCCAATGCGCTGTGTTCTGCCACTTGCAAAATGCCAATGGAAACGTCTGCTTGAGGTTGACATGCAACAAACGTTGTCAAAGAAAGTGTCAACACCAATGCCAAAACAACTGATAAGATTTTTTTCATGATTTTTTCCTCCGAATATTTCTAACAAAAGAGGTTGAAATAAAAAAAATACCACAACACTCTTTTGTTGCGGTACCATTAATTTTAATTAAAATTGAAAACAAATTTACTACAACAAAGAAATATTACAACGTGATGATGCTGTAATAAAAGTAGTAGTATGCAAAAGAAATGCTGATAATTGTTTTCATAGCTAACCGTCCAAACCCTTTTGGGATTTATGCATAGAGTATAAACTGCTTTAGCGAACTTGTCAAACAAACAAGTTCTCTTTTCAAAAAAAACACGCACTTTTTTTTGTGCGTGTTTTACTTATTAGTTGTGATAAAGTTTTTTCGTGCTGTAATTGGGTTCGCTTGTAAGATACATTCCCAATTTTCTAAACACTTTTTCATCAACGGGCGAAAGGATGTCGGTTGTATGAACTTGGCAACCTTTCAATTTGGGAAGTTGTTCAATAACCTTTTGTGCCGTAGGATCGTCCAATGCTGTCATAGAAAGAGCAATCAAGCACTCGTCTGTGTGCAAACGAGGGTTGAAACTGCCCAAAAATCTTGTTTTAAGTTGTTGAATAGGTTCAAATGCCGTGGGTGGAATAAGTTTTGCAGAGTCGTCCACTCCTGCCAATTTTTTCAATGCGTTGAGCAATACTGCCGAGGCACAACCAATCAAATCGGATTTTTTGCCTGTGACGATTGTTCCATCGGGAAGTTCAATGGCTGCTGCAGATACGCCTGCTTTGTTGCGATATTCGTTGGCAACGCGAGCAACGGGCAAATCCAACTTGCCAATGGAGAAGTTGTGCATAATCAAATTGATTTTTTCCAACTCACCTTCGTTGTCTGCGCCACGTCTTTGTGCCACCACTGCTTTGTAGTAACGTCTGACGATTTCGTGCTTTGCTGCTTCTTGACATACTTGGTCGTCACTGATGCAAAAACCAACCATATTTACGCCCATATCGGTGGGAGATTTGTAAGGAGATTCGCCCCCCATAAGTTGTTTGAACAAGTGATTTAATACAGGGAAAATTTCTACGTCACGATTGTAGTTGATTGCCGTTTTGCCATAGGCTTGATAATGCCAAGGGTCAATGATGTTGACGTCTCTCAAATCGGCCGTTGCTGCTTCATATGCAACGTTCACCAAGTGGTTGAGTGACAAGTTCCAGATGGGGAAGGTTTCGAACTTTGCATAACCAGCTTTGATGCCATGTTTGTAATCGTGATAAAGTTGCGACAAACAAGTTGCCATTTTGCCCGAACCGGGACCAGGTGCAGTAACGACAACCAATGGACGGGTTGTTTTGATGTAGTCGTTTTTGCCGTAGCCGTCTTCGGAAACGATTTTTTCCACGTCTGTGGGATAGCCTTTGATATAGTAGTGTTTGTAAACGGGCATACCCAACTTTTCAAGACGTTTGAGGTAGTGGTTGACCGGTTCGTTGTCCGGTTGGAAGTGGGAGATAACAACGCTGGATACGTACAAGCCATATCCTTGAACAAGGTCGATAATTCTCAAAACGTCTTCTTGATAGGTGATGCCAAGGTCGCTTCTAAGTTTGTTGGCAGTGATGTCTTTTGCACTGACAACAACGACGATTTCGGCAGAATCTTTCATTTGAGCCAACATTTGAATTTTGCTGTCGGGCAAAAAACCGGGTAAAACTCGGCTTGCGTGATAGTCGTCAAGCAATTTGCCACCAAACTCCAAATAAAGTTTGCCACCAAAATAATCAATACGTTCTTGAATTTTTTGAGATTGCAACAATTTGTATTTGTTGCTATCAAAACCTAATTTCATTGCGTCCTCCCCTTCGTGTTGCTTTTGTTAAACGTCTTTGCGATTGTAGTAAAAATCGAAAAGATATTCTGAATCAGGCATATTTAATCTTTGCATTTGCTTTAAGTTGTCCAATCGGTCGTAAGGCACTGCCACGCGTGAAAGTTGATAACCTTTGTTTTCAAAAATTGTCAACACAACGCATTCGGCGGTGTCTCTGGGATGACAACCTGCACTGCCAACGTCACAGTAAACCTTTGTCGTTTTGCCCACTACGTTGCACAATTCGTGCTTGTGACCAAAGAAAATAAGGTCGCAAGGACAAAATTTAAACATTTGGTCAAATTGTTCGCCAGATGGTGTTGTTGCCAAATTTTGAAAAGGCCAATCGGGGTTTCCCGTCAATGCATAATGCATAAAGGCAACTTTCAGTCCAAAGTAGTCTTTTTCCACGTACAACTTAAATTGGCTGACTTTTTGGCGATAGTCATCACCAAGTTGATCAAAAACTGCCAATTTGTGCGCTGTTGTCGTGTGAGACAATGGTTTTTGTTGATAGGTGTTGTCCACGTAGTCTTTGTCGTGATTGCCCAAAAGGTTTGTGCAATTTTTCTTTGACAACACAAAATCCAAACACTGTTTTGAGTATCCACCCAAACTGACAGTGTCTCCAAGATTGAATATTTCACTGCAACCTTCATTTTCAAACACTTCAAACACTTTTTTGAGTGCTTCCAAGTTGCCGTGAACGTCTGAAAAAATGCCAATCTTTACAAAATCCATACCGTTTAATTATAAACACATTGACCAAAAATAGCAACTTGCTTTTGCCCTTTTTTAAACATTTTTTTATTGCTTTTTTGGGAAAGGTTCTTTGAAAAAGAAAACTCCACGACAAGCGTGGAGTTTTGTCAATATTGTATGGTGAGGCTGTTGTTTACCTTTTTTACTTGGGTGGCGTCAACACTTTGAAAATAAGTTATTCCGTTGAGCACCATTTTGTTGTTATCTCCTTTGGCAAATTGCGTGGCGAATTTTTTACCTTTGTAGTTTAGTGACAAACTTTCCAACTTTTGCTCTTTGCCTTGAGGCACAAAGGATAACTTGTCACAAACAAGAGAAAAGCCATACAAATTTTCCAACTGCGAAACGTAGTAAAAACTGCCCTTTGCATTGTGTTTGACAAACAAAGCTCTCAACTTTTCTTTGGATGGTTGCTCCATTTCCACAGCACCAATTGCCTGTGCAAACTCGAAAAGGTTTTCGTCCTTTTGAATTTGTTCTTTCAATCTTGCATAAAGCGACAAAATTCTCACCTTGTCTTTGGAAAAGGTTTCGGCATACTTTTTGAGCGCAAGTGCTTTTATTGCCACGTTTTGCCCCACTTCTTCATTGAAGAAAAAGACGCTTTTGCAAAAACTATCAAATTCGTTGCTAAACAAACTTTTGTCACCTGTGAGCATTGTGTAATAAATTGCACCCAAGGGCAACAGCAATCTGTCTTGAAGGTGCACCAATTGTCCTTCTTTGTTGTAATAGAAACTTTTGAAATCTTTGACGTAACTTTGAGTAAAGTTGCTTTTTACGTAATCGTAAACAAACTGCTGATTGGTATAGGCAATTGCCGACAAAGTCAACGCAGACGGTTTTTTCAATTTGTGATGCAGTTCAAAGGCGTTTTTGTCGTTGAGATAATTTAGACAAGTAGACAAAACGCTTTCTTTCAACAAAGGGTTGGACGTGGCAAACGATTGTTGTTTGCAATCATCCAAAAGAATCGTCGCATCCTTTGACAAACACAAACAAAGCCCTTGCCCAAGCGAAAGATTGTCCGACATTTTCAAACGCATTTTGTTGAGATTGCACTCCAACAAGTTGGTGGTAAACGAGCAAATTTTACCTTGCACCATCAATGAATAGTTTCTATCTTTGTCTTGAATATGGAAAACGTTGCCCTCTTTTGTCACTTTGGAAAGGTTTTCAAACTTGACGAAAAACAACAATTTTCCTTGCTTTGAAGAGGTTGCTTGAACAACAATTTGTTTTTTGCAACTAATTTTTACGTCCACGCAACCTTGACGATAACAAACAGCATTTTCTTTTTCTTCAGCATCACATATGCAATTGGTTACGTTGCCAAAGTTGTCAACAAAAAGCAAATTGATTCCTGACGTACCAAAAACAAATCCGTTCAAAAGGGGTGCAACGCCCTTTTTGCTGTCAACAAGCAAGGCAAGGTTGCCTTCTCCCAAACGACAATCAAATTTGCGAGTGCTGTCATACAACGCAATTTCTTTGAGGTTGGAGCAGTTGTAGTTGGACAAAGGAATATAGTTAAACTCTTGAATTTGTGTCAACGAGTCAAAACCTTGCCACAATTTTGTTGCTCCGTACCTTGTAGTTTCACGAAGTTTCTCTGCCAATTCGCCAACGGTATCTGCATATACGACTGCCCATGAAAATGCGTGTTTTTGTCCTTTTGACAAGGTTGTACTGTGACAAATTCGTGCATCAAGTGGGCACTTTTGTTGCAGTACGTTGGCTTTTGCTTCCATTTCATCTTGCAACAAGCTAACTGCAACGTAGGTGGTTTTTGACTTTTTTTGAATACAAAAACAATGTGATTGTTGCAACACAAAATGAGAGACTACGCCATGCTTTGGCAATGACAAGTCCAACACAAATTGATATTCGCCATCTTTGTGTGCTTGTGCGTTGCAGTTGAAATAGTCTCCATTTTGAAATACTCTTTGCACCGAATAAGAAAGGTTGTCGTTTTCCCCAGAAAAAAGCGCCGTTCTTTTGCCAAAGCAAGAGGCGTCAAAACTGTCCAAAACGTTTTTCTTTTTGTAAAAGACTTTTTGCGACAAACTTACGACGTGTTCGCCATTGCAATATACTGCACTTTCGCCCAAACAATCCACGCCATAGACAAGGTTGTCAAAAAGGTAGTTGCACTTTGCATAACAACTGCGTTTTTGCGTTTGAGAAAAGGTCAAACCTTCCACCAACTTTCCTATGTGGCTGTTGTCAAAATAACTTTGAGCATAATATTGACATTTTGCCAAGGCATACACCGTGTCAAACAATTCCACTTCTTTTTTCAAAAGCAATCCGTTGGCACAATAGAGCTTTATTTGACGATATTGTTCGGCCGACAAACAAAACGCCGTCATTTGAGCAATTGTTTGACAAAGCCTTTCCAACCTTGTTGACTTTTTGTCAGCCGGAAGCAATGGTTTGTTTTTGACAACAGACAACACTCTTTCAAACAAATAGGCAAAATTGTCAAATTGTTGAAATAGGCGTTGTTGTCTTTCCGTCTTGGGAGCGGTCAAACAAACTTTGTTGAGTGCCTTTTCCACGCTAAGTAAAGATAGTTTTCTTTGCTTGTCCCACTTTGATGACAACACTTTGTCAAGTTGCTCCAACAGTTGTTTTTTAGTTGCTAATTTTTGACTCACTTCGCACCTCTTTTTTTTGTGTTAAGTGTTGACAAAAATTGCAAAAAAAATACGGAAAACCGCTTGGGGTTTTCCGTATGATTTTTTAAATTTAATTATGCAAGTTCTGCAAAGTATTTGATTGTTCTGACCATGTTGGATGTGTAGCTGTTTTCGTTGTCATACCAGGAAACAACTTGTACTTGGTATGTGTCGTCGTCGATTTTTGCTACCATTGTTTGTGTTGCGTCGAACAAGGAACCTTCTGTGATACCAATGATGTCACTGGAAACAAGGGGTTCTTCTGTGTAACCAAATGCAGGGTTGGATGCTGCTTTCATTGCTGCATTGATGCTTTCTTTTGTGATGTCTTTGCCTTTGACAACTGCAATCAAAATTGTGGAAGAGCCTGTGGGAACGGGAACTCTTTGTGCAGAACCGATAAGTTTGCCGGACAATTCGGGGATAACCAAACCGATTGCTTTTGCTGCGCCTGTGCTGTTGGGAACGATGTTGCATGCTGCTGCTCTTGCACGTCTCAAGTCGCCTTTGCGGTGAGGACCATCAAGAACCATTTGGTCGCCTGTGTATGCGTGAACTGTTGTCATGATACCACTTTGGATGGGTGCATAGTCGTTGAGTGCTTTTGCCATGGGTGCCAAGCAGTTTGTTGTGCAGCTTGCTGCGGAGATAACTGTGTCTTCTGCTTTCAAGATGCCTTCGTTTACACCGTAAACAACTGTGGGAAGGTCATTGCCTGCAGGTGCGGAGATGATAACTTTCTTTGCGCCAGCTTGAATGTGTGCTTCTGCTTTTTCTTTCTTTGTGTAGAAGCCTGTGCATTCCAAAACCATATCTACGTCAAGTGCTTTCCAAGGAAGGTTGATTGCATCTTTTTCTTTGTAGATTTCGATTTCGTGACCATCAACGATGATAGAGTGTTCTGTGCAAGAAACTTTGTCGCACAAAGCATATCTCTTTTGGCAGCTGTCATATTTGAGCAAGTGTGCAAGCATTTTGGGTTCTGTCAAGTCGTTGATTGCAACGATTTCATAACCTTCTGCGCCGAACATTTGTCTGAATGCCAAACGGCCAATTCTACCGAAGCCATTGATTGCTACTCTTACGTTTTTCTTTGCCATAATATTTGTTAACCTCCAAGTTAATAAATTACATAAATTGATAATTTGATATTGCTTTACTTAAAAACTTAGTTGTGTTACAATACCTTTAGTATTATAGCACGGCACTTTGGTTTTGACAACAATTTAAACTAAATTGTATTCCTTGTTGCCTGTTTAAAACACTAAACTAATTTTGGAGGAATAAACTATGCCCCTTGTAACAAGTAAAGAAATGTTCAAAAAAGCCTATGAAGGTGGTTATGCAGTCGGCGCATTTAACGTCAACAACATGGAAATCATCCAAGGTATCATCGAAGCAGCAACAGAAACAAAATCTCCTGTTATCTTACAAGTATCCAGTGGTGCCCGTAAATATGCAAATCAAACCATATTACGTTACATGGCACAAGGTGCGGTTGAATATGCCAAAGAACTTGGATGCAATATTCCAATTTGTCTTCACCTCGACCATGGCGACACGTACGAATTGTGCGTATCTTGTATCGAAATGGGATTCTCTTCTGTTATGATTGATGGATCGGCCCTTCCTTATGACGAGAACGTGGCATTAACCAAAAAAGTGGTTGACTATGCTCATAAATATGATGTTACCGTAGAAGGTGAACTTGGAGTACTGGCCGGAATTGAAGATGATGTCGTTGCCGCAGCCAGCGTTTACACCAGCCCGGACTTGGTGGAAGACTTCGTAAAGAAAACTGGAGTAGATTCATTGGCTATCTCCATCGGAACTTCCCACGGGGCAAACAAATTCAAACCGGAGCAATGTACCCGTAATGCAGACGGAATCCTCGTTCCTCCCCCATTACGTTTCGACATCCTGGAAGAAATCGAAAGACGTATCCCCGGATTCCCGATCGTTCTCCACGGATCATCTTCCGTACCACAAGACAAAGTT
>JAFQWS010000054.1 GCA_017407305.1 Clostridia bacterium | reverse complement strand
GTCATTAGGAGCGATATTTTTAGATAGTGAACATGAAGAAGAAATATTAAAACACGAGAGAGGCCACAACACACAACTCATGGCTATGGGTCTTGGTACTTTCCTTATTCAAATCGGCATACCATCGATATGGAAAAATAAGCTTTCAGCTCCCTGGGAATTATCTGCCAGCATATTAGGTGGTTCAGACCTCGCCAACACCTATTCCGAAGAAGCAAAGCAACAAGCCATCAACTATTTTAAAAGAGCACAGATACCGGGTGTAAATATTTACAATATATTTCAGTATATATTTTACAAATTTAATAGGTAAGAAAGATTGCGTTTAGGTGAACAAAGATGCAAAGAACAATTTCAATAATTTTGTTGATTATAATATTAGTAGGTTGTTTGTCGGGGTGTGCTTACGAAGGCTATTCCGGCGATTATTTAGATCTATATACAGTAGCAATAAATAGTGTATTATGGTTAAATGGTTACTCATGGGGAGCCGACTATTTTTGTGATGCTGAAATAGAAATAATAGAGGAAGACAGTTTTGGAAGAAAAATGTTTACATATTATGAAAGATATTATGGAGGTTCTAAAATTTCATTTTCAGCATTAATTATTTGTCAATACTCAAATGAAAACGAAGTGTTTTATTATGAAGACGTTAATTACGTTGTTAAGGAGCAAGAACTATACATACTAGATATTAAAGATTTTGAAGAAGAAGAAATTGAAAAGCTGAAAAAAGCAAACGATTGGAACAAAGAAATTGCGTTTGAAAAATGTATTAAAAAAGAAATAGAAAATTTCAAGCCAGCTATTCCATATGAAGAAGAAATAATAAATGAAATAACAAACGAATTCCAATTGAAACATGGAGAATATAAATTGTTTTTGGACTTTTTAACTAGGGATTCAAATGGTTCCAATTTTATAATTTATGGATATGTGAGGTTTGGGGACGAAAGAGATATAGCTTTCATTGGTTTGGTTCAAGAAGATGAAGAGGGAATTAAAGAAATTGATTATTTGCGCCCATTAAACGTATTTGATTATAAAGCAGAGTTTGTAGAGTTTAAAGAAAGAAACAACTGGAAATAAGCCAATAGTAAACGGTTGATTTGATGGACTTCGTTTGCAAACTAAATAAACTCTTATAGTTCTTTCAGGTGTGCCTAGTTTCTAGGCACACCCTTTATTTTCCACCCTTGACAACCCATTTTTCTCAATATATAATTTAAGAAAAAGCCACAAGGCACCAGCAAAAAATTATAAAAAGGAAAGCACTTACAAACAAAAAAAGTTTTTAAGAGATTAAAATGGATTATCAAAAGCTGAATAAACAACTAAAAAGTTTGATAGACACACCACATCTTGTTGCAAATTTAGCAAATGCAAGTGCTTTGTTGTTTTGCAATATGCCAAACTTAAATTGGGCAGGTTTTTATCTTGTTCAAAACGAAAAACTTGTGCTGGGTCCTTTTCAAGGAAAACCTGCTTGTATAGAGATTGAAGTTGGAAAAGGTGTTTGTGGCACAGCCGTTAAAAAACAACAAACAATTGTTGTTGACAACGTGCATAATTTTGAAGGGCATATCGCATGTGACTGCAATTCAAATGCGGAAATTGTTGTACCAATTTTTAAAGACAACAAAGTTTTTGCCGTACTTGACGTGGACAGTCCAAACTTTTCCAGATTCACACAAGTTGACAAAATTGGTTTGGAAGAATTTTGTAAAATAATTGAAGAAACGTTGTAGAAAGAAATTAACTTTGTTTTAAGAATATTGTTTGTGCGTAACAAAAAAATTATTTTTTAAACAAATAAAAACAATAAAAAATTGAATTTCATAAAAAACACCCACTATGCTAAAAAACATAGTGGGTTTTGTTATAAAAAAATTATTCTGCCAAACGTTTGATTGCTTCCATATAAATTTCTGTAAATTTTCTCAAATTATTAAGATTTACTCTTTCGTCAGGCATATGTATTGTTTCTTCTTCGTCGGGGAAAGAAGGACCAAAAGCAACACAGTTGGGCATTTGTTTGGAATAGGTGCCACCACCGATTACAAGCGCATCCAAGTTGGAATTTGTAAGTTGGTTGTAAGTAGAAAGCAACGTTTGTACCAAAAAGCTGTCTTTATCTACAAGCAAAGGATTGTCGCAATGACCAAAAGTTACTTCAAAAGGAGTATGTTGACGAACAATATTTTTCATTTGTTCCAACGTGTAGGAAACAGGGAAACGAATATCAATTGTGGCAATAAGGTTGCCGTCAACAACCTTTAAAACACCAAGGTTGCAGGTAAGTTGGCTCAAATTGTCTTTTAGGCAAATCCCCCATTTTTCTCCGGTAATGTCGCAAACAGAGTTTGCCAAAAATTCAATACCTTTGTGGTCGGGGCAAATTTCATGCAATTTTTGCAACAATTCCCAAGATGCGTTTTTACCTTTGTGAGCAATTGCGGCGTGTGCTGCCAAACCTTCCGTTTGGATTTTTGTGCCGTCTGCCAAAATTGCCGTTGCAAGATCCATAACAACGTTGGCTCTTACACCACCGTAAATATCTTTGATACAACAAGGAAGTTTGCCACAATTTACTTCAAAATGCATAATGCCTTTTTCAGCGTGAATTACAGGGAAATCTGCATCGGGAGTAAAAGAAAAAGTGGGAGCCTCTTTTTTGGTAAGGTAGTATTTTACACCACGCATACCTGTTTCTTCGTCACAACCTGCAATAATTTTGATTGTTTTTGTGGGGACAAAACCACTGTCTTTCAAAAGTTTGATTGCATACAAACAAGCAACCAAAGGTCCTTTGTCATCCATTGTGCCACGAGCAAACAAAAAACCATCTTCAATTTCCCCTTTGAAAGGATGATGTTTCCACTCTTTGGGATCGGCAGGGATAATATCCAAGTGACCCAAAATACCCAAAGAAAGATTTTCGTCTGTGCCTTTGAAAATAATTTCTCCGGCATAACCATCTACGTTTTCCACTTCAAATCCGTACTCTTTGCCAAGCGCCAAAAAGTCCAAAAGGCAGTCGTTGATGTTTTTTCCAAAAGGTGCACCTTCAATTGCGGGAGCACAAGCAGAATCAAAAGAACAAACTCTTTTTACAACGGATACAAGTTCTTCAAATTGAATATCGTTAATTTTCATAATAAGTACCTCTTAAGACAATTATACAACAAACAAATAAAAAAGGCTACTTTGTATAAGACAAAAGTTTTATTGACAAAGCCGTTGCGTCAATGTAAAATAAGAAAAAGGAGAAAGAGTATGAAAGATTTGGTTAAACTTGCATACAAAGCACAAAAAAACGCTTACGTTCCCTATTCCAATTTTGCAGTGGGGGCCGCCTTGTTGTGTAAAAACAAAAAGGTCTATCTTGGTTGCAACATTGAAAGTGGAACGTACACCCCCACAAGTTGTGCTGAAAGAACGGCCTTTTTCAAAGCCGTTTCCGAAGGGGAAAGGGAATTTGAAGCAATTGCAATTGTAGGAAACGTGGTGGGACAAGAAGGAGATTTTTGTGCCCCTTGTGGAGTATGCAGACAGGTAATGACGGAATTTTGTCAACCTGAATTTAAAGTTATTTTAGGCAAAGGGGAAGAATACAAAGTTTACACTTTGGAAGAAATTATGCCCTTTGGCGTAAACCCTTTGAAAAAATGAAAAACGTTCACCAAGGACATCGCGCAAGAATGCGCCAAAAATATATTGAGCAAGGGTTAAAAAGTTTTTCCGACCACGAAGTTTTGGAAATGTTGCTTTTTCAATATTTGCCTTACAAAAACACCAACGAAATTGCACACGAATTGATAAACACTTTTGGATCGTTGTCGGCAGTTTTGGATGCAGATATGGAAAGTTTGACAAGGGTAAAAGGCATCAGCACCACAACGGCAACAAACATTGCCATACTCAAAGACGTCTTTTTGAGATACAATTTGAGCAAGACGGAAAAGGAAAAGTTCAAATCTATTACCGACGTCATCAAATATGGCAAAAACGTTTTGGCTCAATACCCTTACGAACAATTTTGTGCAGTATTTTTATCTAGCGACAACACAGTTTTGGCAAAAAGAGAATATTGCGACAAAGACGTGCAAAAAGTTTTGGTCAATCCCAAGCAAATTGCACAAACAGCACTCAACACAAATGCGGTGTCGGTGGTTATTATTCATACCCACCCCATGGGTGTGGCAAAACCCAGCGAAGACGACGTAGAATTTACCAAAAACTTAATTCAAACGTTGGCTGTGTTGGAAGTAAATTTGAGCGAACACCTAATTTTTAGTAATTCAGCTTTTTACAGTTTTAAAATTTCAGGTTTGCTGGAAAAGTTAAAACAACAAATATAAAAACAAAGGAGATTCCTTTTATGAGCGAAATTAGAACGAGATTTGCACCCTCTCCCACAGGCTATATGCACATTGGTGGTTTGAGAACAGCCCTTTATTCTTTTTTGTATGCAAAAAAGATGGGTGGCAAGTTTATTTTGAGAATTGAAGACACTGATCAAAAACGTTTTGTTGAAGGCGCAACGGAAGTCATTTTGTCCACCTTGAAAGAAACAGGCCTTATTTATGACGAAGGTCCCGACGTCGGAGGGGCTTTTGGCCCTTACATCCAAAGCCAACGCAAAAACGAATACTTGGAATACGCCAAGTTGTTGGTGGAAAAGGGTCACGCCTACTATTGCTTCTGCACAGAAGAAAGATTGGAATCTTTGCCCCAAGTAAACGGAGCAAGAAGATACGACAAACATTGCCTTGCTTTGAGCAAAGAAGAAGTGGATCGCCGTATTGCCAATGGAGAAAAATACGTAATTCGTCAAAATATGCCCACAACAGGCAACAGCACCTATCACGACATGGTCTATGGCGACATCACGGTGGAAAACAGCGAGTTGGAAGACCAAATTTTGATTAAATCGGACGGCATGCCCACCTACAACTTTGCCAACGTAATTGACGACCATTTGATGGGAATCAACTGCGTAATGCGTGGTATTGAATATTTGTCCTCCACACCCAAATACAACTACTTGTACGACGCATTTGGATGGGAAAGACCCATATATATTCATATGCCCCCTATTATGAAAGACGCACAACACAAACTTTCCAAGAGAAACGGCGATGCAAGTTATGAAGACTTGATTAAAAAGGGATTTTTGAAAGATGCAATCATCAACTATATTGCACTTTTGGGTTGGTCTCCCAAAGACGATTCGGAAAAAATGTCCTTTGAACAATTGCAAGAAAAATTCTCTTTGGAAGGCATCAACAAGTCTCCTTCAATTTTTGACCCCGTCAAACTTGCTTGGTTAAACAGCCTTTATATAAAGGAAATGCCTTTTGAAGAATTTTGCCAATACGCACAACCTTGGTTGCAACAAAATGGATTGGAAAAATTTGACAAAAATCTTTTGTGCAGTCTTATCCAAAGTCGTTTGGAAACCTTCCAAGAAATTCCCGAAAAGTTGGACTTTTTGACAAAGTTGGAAGCGTACGATACGTCAATTTTCGTCAATCAAAAACAAAAAGCCGACCAAGAGTCAGCAAAAGAATTGTTGCCCAAAATCAAACAAGCCTTTTTAGAAGTGGAAGTTTGGGACAACCAACACTTGTTTGAAGCCTTGACAAAATTGAGCGAACAAGAACAAGTCAAAAAAGGAAAGGTTTTGTGGCCTGCACGTATTGCTTTGACCGGTTTGGAAGCAAACCCCGGAGGAGCAAGTGAAATTGCCGAAATTTTGGGCAAAGAAGAAACGTTGAAAAGACTTGACTTTTCCATTGAAAATTTAAATAAATAACAAAAAAAGCCACGGAAAATCCGTGGCTTTTGTATTTTATTGTTATTCGGCAATTTCCAAGGCCAATTCCATCATTTCGTGGAAGGACGTTTGTCTTGCATAGCTATCCAAGGCTTCGCCTGTTTTCAAATGGTCACTTACCGTGCAAATGCACAATGCGTTTTTGCCTGCACGAGCCGCGTTGATGTAAAGGGCTGCTGCTTCCATTTCAACACCCAAAACGCCCATTTTTTCCCAAGCAATTCCACCACCGTCATCCGAATAGAAAGTGTCGCTGGACAAGACGTTGCCAACTTCAAAGGAAAGACCCCTTTCGCGTGCAACGTTTACTGCTTTTTCCAAGAGGTGGAAAGAAGCAATGGGAGCAAAGTGTCCTTGGGGAGCAAATGCCGATTGGAAATTGCTGTTGGAGCAAGCACCTTGTGCCAAAACGATGTCTCTAAGTTTCAATTTTGTGGAGATACCGCCTGCAGAGCCCACTCTAATGATGTTTTTGACGTCGTAAAAATTGAAAAGTTCGTAAGAATAAATGCCAATGGAGGGCATACCCATACCACTTGCCATAACGGTGACTCTTTTGCCTTTGTAGTAGCCCGTATAGCCTTGAACACCACGAACGTTGTTTATCAAAACGGGGTTTTCAAGATAGGTTTCGGCAATATATTTGCTTCTCAAAGGATCGCCGGGCATTAAAACTGTCGGGGCAAAATCTTCTTTTTTTGCGCTGATGTGAGGGGTGGGAATGGACATATAAGAACCTCCTATATATTTTCTATAATTATATCTTATAAAAAGCCCATTGTCAATAAGGGTTTTTTGTTGACTTGACACTCAAATTTTGGTACAATGTCTTGGTATTATGACAAATGGGCGAATTTTCTATTCGTCAACACATAGAAGGAGAAACAAAAATGAAAAGAACCTATCAACCTAAAAAAAGACAAAGAAGTAAAGTCCACGGTTTTCGCGCAAGAATGAGAACAAAAGGCGGCAGAAGAGTTTTGGCAAGCCGTCGCAACAAGGGTCGTAAAAAATTGTCTGCATAAGACTTGAAACGTGAAAACGGAATTTCGTCTTAAAAAAGCGTATCAGTACAAATATGTATTTAACAAAGGCAAGGGAGTAAAAGACGAAAACTTCGTCTTGTTGACTTGCCCTACTGCCAAAGGCAAAAAAATTGGCTTTTCCATTTCCAAAAAGTATGGAAAGGCAGTTCAACGCAATCGTTTGAGAAGACAATTAAAAGCAGCCTTTGACCAAATTTTACCCAACGTAACCGAAGGTATAAACGTCATTGTGCTTCCCAGAAAAAGCACGGCCTATCAATTTGGCGATATCGTACAAAGCCTTACTGTGTTGTGTAAAAAAGCAAATATTTGGAAAAAATGAAATACGTTTGCATTGCACTACTCAAAATTTACAAAGCAACTTTGTCAAAAATAATTGGCAGAGAATGCAAGTTTAGCCCAACTTGTTCGGTATACTCTATGGAAGCGTACAAAGAACACGGCTTTTTTAAAGGAACTTTTTTGACAGCAAAAAGGCTTTTGAAATGTTCCCCATTGGGAAAGGGCGGTTTTGATCCCGTCGTCCCAAGCATGAAATCAATCAAGTGGATTATATGAATCAACAAAAAACAAACAAAATAATTCTTACAATATTGCTTTTGACCTGCGTGCTTCTCGTTTTGACAGCATGTTCTTCTCGTGTTTATGACCCCGACGAATTGGAACAAGCATTGACTCCCACAGGCGTTGCTTCTTGGGTACAATCCTTGTACAATTTGGTGGGAAACTACGGTTGGACAATGGTCGTGTTTACGTTGTTGCTCAAAGTTGTCATGCTTCCTTTGGAAATTTGGCAAAAAGTTGCCACAAAGAAGATGACCTATCAACAAATGGCTTTGCAACCCATGAAAGAAGCCATTGAAAGACAATACGGCGCAAACAGTCAAAAAGCAAATGAAGAATTGCAAAAGCTTTACAAAAAGCAAGGCGTTTCTATGTTGGCCAGTTGTTTGCCCACAATTGCAACAATGATGGTCTTTATTTTCATGTTTACAGGTGTAAACCAATATTCCAGATATCGCAACTATTCCGACTATATGGAATTGTACGAACAATATCAAGCCTACTATTCTGAAAATATCGACGCAGGAATGACCAACGAACAAGCAGTTTCCGACGCAGAAGAAAGACTTTACGTTTACTACACCGAAGAAGTCCAAGAACAATGGTTGTGGATCAAAAACGTATGGCGTCCTGACACTTGGGAAAAAAGTATGGCAGACTTTGCCGACTTTGCACAAAGTGTTGGTATGTCCACAGCAGGTGGCAGTTCTGCCGTTGGCGATATGCAAGCCAATTATGAAATAGTCTATCGTGCAATCGTTACCAACGGCTACAATGGATGGAACGGTTATATGATTTTGCCTTTGTTGTGTACAGCATTGTCTTTCTTGGCAATGTGGTTGCCTCAACTTTTCGACAAAAAACAAGGATTGGACCAAGTTCAAAACCAACAACAAGTATCAACCAACAAAACAATGATGTTTATGATGCCTTTGATGATGGCTTTCTTTGGTTTTGTATATACAGGCGCATTTGCAATTTACATTACTTGCAACTATTTGTTAAACTTGATTTCTACTTTTGCTTTGAGAGTTCCCGTTGAAAAACTTGCAAAAAGATCCGCTTTGAAACAACAACAACAAAATCAACCCCCCAAAGCAAGTTATAAAAGATAAGAGGAATAAAAAATGACAGAAATTAATAAGGTAGAGTCCTTTTTGGAAGAACTTCTTTCCAAAATGGGCTTCGAAAATTTTGTCGTGGAAGTAAAAGAAACAGACAACGACTTGTTGGCTGATGTTACAACTCTTGGCAAGAACAACATTATCGGCTATCGCGGAGAATTGTTGGATGCAATTCAATATCTCACAGGTTTGGCTCTCAACGGTCAATCTTCTTCTCATCACAAGAGAGTGGTTGTTGACAGCGAAAACTACCGTCAAAAGAGAGAAAAATCTTTGCAACAATTGGCAAAAAATCTCGAATTGAAGGTAAGACGCACACAAAAAGCCGTAAAATTGGAGCCCATGAATTCTGCAGAAAGAAGAATCATCCACACCACTTTGCAAAACAGTGACATTGTCACAACGGAAAGCGAAGGCTCCGAACCAAACAGATACGTTGTGGTTTCCCCCACGTTGAGTTTGGCAAACGAACAAAGAAGAAAAAACTTAAACTTTGTTTACAGATCGGATAAAAAGAAAAGACGTTAAAGCAAAACAACAGGGTTTCGGCATCCGAAACCCTATTTTTCTCGGAGGCAGTCATGAGCATTGTTGCTCTTTCCACTCCTGCAGGACGAAGCGCAGTTGCTGTCGTTCGTATGTCGGGAGAAAACTCAATAGAAATTGCAAAAAAGGTGTTTTCGCCTTTTCCTTCTCAACCCAACTTCTTGAAGGTGGGATGCCTCGACGTGGGCGAATTTGTCGAAAGAGCAATGTGCGTCTATTTTGTTGCACCCAAAAGTTTTACAGGAGAAAACATGGTAGAATTTCACTGCCACGGAGGTATGGCAATTGTCAACCGAGTGATTGAAACGTTGTTGGAAAAGGGCGCGCGTATGGCTCAAAACGGCGAATTTTCCAAACGAGCATTTATCAATGGCAAAATGAACCTTTCCGAAACGGAAGGCGTCATTGAAATGATTGATGCAGAAACAATTGCCGCAGTAAAGGCAGGGGAAAATCTTTTGTCCAACAATTTGGGCAAGAAAAGCGTTCAATTGCAAGATAAACTTTTGGATTTGATTGCAAAAACTGAAGTTGCATTGGACTATCCCGAAGAAGATTTGGAACAACAAACACTTTTGCAAATGCAAAAGGAAACACAAAGTATTTTGGCAGAAATTGAAAAACTTTTGTCCACGGTAAAGGCCGGTCGAATTGCAAAATTTGGTATTGACGTTGCCATTGCTGGCGACACAAACGTAGGCAAAAGCAGTTTGCTCAACGCGCTTTTGGGTTTTGACAGAGCCATTGTATCGGCAACGGCAGGCACAACGAGAGACACCTTGGATGCACAAGTTGTATATAAGGATACAAAATTCAATTTTGTTGACACGGCAGGGCTTAGACAAACGGATAACGAAATTGAACAATTGGGCATTGACAGAGCAAAAAAGACAATGAAAGATGCCGATTTAATTTTGTACGTAGTCAACGGACAACCCCTTGAAAAACAAGAAAAAACCCTTTACGTTTTGAACAAAAGCGATCAAATTGACTATTCCAACGTAGTTAGAGACGATTGCATTGTAACAAGTGCAAAAAACAACGTTGGTATAGAAGAGTTGAAGGAAAAGATATATCAAATGTTTTGCGCAGACGAAATTTATTCGTCCGGTCAAATGTTGACAAACGCAAGACACGTAGATTGTTTGACAAGAGCAAAAGAAAAATTGCAATCTCTTTTGGACAATTTGTACGACACGACCATAGATTGTTCGGCATTGAGTCTTAGAGATTCTTGGAGTGCCTTGGGAGAAATCACAGGCACCACTGCAACAGAAGAAATTATTGATAGAATTTATTCAAAGTTTTGTTTAGGTAAGTAATGAAAGAATTTGACGTAATTGTTGTTGGCGCAGGTCACGCAGGTTGCGAAGCAGGCTTGGCAAGCGCAAGACTTGGGCACAATACAATAATTTTTGCCACCAATTTGGATACGGTGGCTTTTTGCGCATGCAATCCTTCCATAGGCGGAACGGCAAAAGGTCAAATCGTTCGTGAAATTGACGCATTAGGCGGTCAAATGGCAGTAAACGCCGACAAATCCATTTTGCAAATGCGTATGCTCAACCGTGGTAAAGGACCGGCAGTCTATTCTCCCAGAGCACAAGTGGACAAATTTTTGTACCACTCCACAATGAAACAAACGTTGGAAACAACGCCCAATTTGACTTTGAGACAAGCCGAAGTCGTTTCGTTACAAAAGGATAAAACAAGATTTGTTGTCAACACTTCCGTTGACGTAAAATATCAGGCCAAAGCCGTTGTTTTGGCTTGCGGCGTCTATTTGAACTCACGCACAATTGTGGGCAAGTGCATTGAAGAAAGCGGACCAAACGGATTTAAAAGCGCCAAGAAATTGACGGACAGTTTGGTCAAGCTTGGCTTTGAACCTTTGCGCTTCAAGACGGGCACTCCTGCAAGAGTTTTGGCAAGTTCCATTGATTTTTCCAAAATGGAAAAGCAAGACGGCGAATCGTCAACAAGCCACTTTTCGTACATGAACAAGGGTGTTCCTGCACAAAAACGCAGTTGTTATCTCACTTACACCACCGAAGAAACAAAACAAATCGTTTTGAACAACCTTGACAAGGCACCCATGTATTCTGGTGAAATCGTTGGTGTTGGTCCAAGATATTGCCCTTCTTTGGAAACGAAAATTGAAAGATTTTCCGACAAAGAAAGACATCAATTGTTCTTGGAACCGGAAGGCGAATGCACCCAAGAGTTTTACGTTCAGGGCGCAAGCACTTCTTTGCCTGCCGACGTTCAAGAAGAAATGTATCACAGCATCGTCGGTTTGGAAAACGTGCAAATTATGCGAGACGCCTATGCCATCGAATACGATTGCTTTGATGCAACGTTGCTCAAAAACACCTTAGAAAGCAAAAAGATTGCGGGCCTTTTCTTGGCTGGTCAAATCAACGGAACAAGTGGCTATGAAGAAGCAGCCGCTCAAGGTTTGGTTGCAGGCATCAATGCAGCAAAATACATTGAGAACAAGCAACCTCTTGTCCTTACAAGACAAGACAGTTACATTGGCGTACTTATTGACGACATTACCACAAAGAAATCAACCGAACCTTATCGAATGATGACTTCTCGTGCCGAACACCGTTTGGTTTTGCGACAAGACAATGCCGATTTGAGATTGACACAAATTGGCAGAGACGTAGGTTTGGTAAGTGACGAAAGATACAACCTTTATTTGGAAAAGGTGGAACAAATCAAAAAGGCAAGTGACTGCCTCAAACAAATTTTGCCCCCCAAAGCCGTTCAAGAAACCTTTGAACTTGCAGGCGAAACGTTGCCCAAGTCGGGAATTTCAGTAAAAGACTGTCTCAAACGTACCAACATCAATATTCAACTTTTGCAAAAGAAGCTTGGTTTATTTGAAGGCTTTGCTTCCGACGTTTTGGAACAAGTGGAAATCAACACAAAATACGAAGGCTATATTGCCAAACAACAAGCATTGATTGACGATGCAGAAAAAATGGAAAACAAAAAGTTGCCTTTGGACTTGGATTATGAAAAAGTCAGTGGTTTGAGATTGGAAGCAAGACAAAAACTTAACTATTTCAAACCTGCATCACTTGGTCAAGCAAGCAGAATTTCCGGTGTTTCTCCGGCAGATATTCAAATTTTGATAGTTTGGTTGGCACAACACAAAAACAATGATTAGTTTAATTGAAAAAAACAAGGACAAATTTGAAAAATACTTTGAAATTTTGTCCACGGAAAACGAAAAATATAATTTGACTGCCATTTGTCAAAAAGAAGAAGTTTTTGACAAGCATTTTTATGACAGTTGCTTGGCTCATCAAGTCATCAAAGAGGGAGCAAACCTTCTTGACGTGGGCTGTGGCGCAGGTTTTCCTTCTTTGCCTTTGTGCATTGTAAGGCCTGACCTCACTGCAACGTTGATTGACGGCACCAAAAAGAAAGTGGACTTTTGCAACTTGGTGGCAAGAACCCTTGGACTGAACGCAAAAGCAATTCACACAAGGGCCGAAGACTTTGCAAGTCAAGGTAAACTTTTTGACGTGGTTGTCTCCCGAGCAGTGGCAAGTTTGCCCACTTTGTTGGAGTATTGCGCACCAATGTGCGCAGTTGGTGGAATTGTTGTTGCTTACAAAACAAATCCCGACGAAGCAAAAACAGCAGAAAGCGCATCGAAACTTTTGGGATTGGCTCAACCGGAGATAATTCAATTGAAAACAAATTATGGTGAAAGATGCTTGCTTGTTTACAAAAAAATTGCTCCAACAGACAGCAAATATCCTCGTCAAAGAGGCTTGCCTAGAAAGGCTCCGTTGTAACATTTTGGCAAAAAGTGTTGAAAACAAATCGTCTTTATGATATTCTATATATATAGAGGTGAACTATGGGAAAAATAATGTCATTTTCAAATCAAAAAGGTGGAGTTGGCAAGACAACCACAGCAATCAACATGGCTGCCTACACAGCAAAAGCAGGCAGAAAGGTTTTGCTTGTTGACTTTGACCCTCAAGGCAACGCAACAAGTGGCTATGGCTTGGACAAAAGTGCCCTTGAAAACACCGTTTACAACCTTTTGCTTGGCGAATGTTCCTTGCAAGACGTAGTTTTGGAAACGGAAATTGAAAATTTGCACATTATCCCTGCAAACATTGACTTGGCAGCCGCCGAAGTTGATTTGGTCTCCTTGCCCAGAAGAGAAAGTCGTCTTAAAGAAGTGTTGGCTCCTTTAAAAGAAGTTTACGACTATGTATTTATCGACTGCCCCCCTTCTTTGGGCTTGATTACTCTCAACGCGCTTGTTGCCAGCGACCAAGTTATCATCCCTATTCAAAGCGAGTTTTTTGCTTTGGAAGGTCTTGTTCAATTGATGAACACAATCAAAATCGTGAAACAAAGACTTAACGCAAATTTGACAATAAATGGTGTTGTGTTGACAATGCACGACACTCGCACGTCAATGAGCAAACAAGTCACAGCAGAATTGTACAAATATTTTGGTGACAAAATCTATACAATTCCCGTCCCCAGAAACGTCAAATTGGTCGAATCGCCCTCGTTCGGTGTGCCTATTATGATTCACGCACCCAGATGCGCAGGAGCAAACGCATACAGCGCATTGACCGATCAATTTTTACAAAGGAGTGAAAACAATGGCTAGTGCAAAGAAAGGATTAGGAAGAGGCTATGCATCTTTGTTGGGCTTAAATGACGTAGGCGATATTGACAATCTCAAACAAACAATCAGCGACATAGAAAAGGTCAACAAAGGGGATTCCGTTTTGAATCTTTCCGTCCAAGACATTGATCCCAACTACGAACAACCTCGCAAAGTGTTCAACGCCGATGCATTGAACGAATTGGCAGAAAGCATCAAAATCCACGGTGTAGTGCAACCCATCGTTGTCACACCAGTTGGTAAAAGATTTATGCTTATTGCCGGTGAACGTCGTTGGAGAGCAAGTAAAATTGCCCAAAAAGACACAATTCCCGCAATCGTAAGAGAATATACCCCTCAACAAATTAAGGAAATTTCTTTGATTGAAAACTTGCAAAGGGAAGATCTCAATCCCATTGAAACTGCAAGAGCAATCAAAACCTTGATGACGGAATTCAATATGACGCAAGAAACGGTTGCAGACAGAATTGGTAAAAGCCGTTCGGCAATTGCCAATACGTTGCGCTTGTTGTCTTTGGATGAAGACGTTTTGCGCCTGATTGAAGACGGAAGACTTTCGCAAGGTCACGCAAGAACGTTGGTCGTTGTTGACAAAGAATCCCAATATAAATTGGCTTTGAAGGCTTGCGACAACCAACTTAACGTGCGCGAAATGGAAAAAATGGTAAAAGACTTTCTTTCTCCCAAAGTTAAGGTAGAAAAGGTCAAGCCTGAACTTTCTCTGGAACTCAAAGAACTTGTTTCCAATATGCAACGCACCTTTGCAACAAAGGTTTCTGCAATTGGCAACGATAGAAAAGGACGTATTTCTATCGACTATTTCTCCAAGGACGATTTGGATAGAATTTGCGACTTGGTACAAAGTTGGATGGAAAAGTCTTTTAAAAACTGATAAATCAAACTAGATTTGTCTATACTATTTAGGAGAAGATTATGACAATTATCGATTACATTTTCCTTGCAGGACTTGCCTTTTTCTTCTGCTCCGGCTGCGTAAAAGGCTTTATCACACAAGTTTTCAAAATCTTGACGTTGGTGGTTTGCTTGTTTGGTACAATTTTGACACACACCACCATTGCACAGATCATTTTGGACAACGGATGGTTGACGGCAAACATGACCGAAGAAGAAATTGTTGCAGGCGCACAATCAATTCAAAACAACGCAAACGTTTTGGGCGTAATCATTTCTTTGGTTGTTTTCTTCCTTTTGTGCATGTTGCTCAAAAAGATTTTTGCAAGCATCTTTGACAACGGCGGACTTAAGCTTGTTAACCGTGTTTTGGGTGGCGTACTCAATGCATTTATTTGGTTCAGTATTGTTGGCGCAGCATACGTTCTTGTTGAAACAGCAGTTGACTTTGCAAATGGTGTCATCACTGAAGCAAATGCATTGTTGCAATCCATCAGCACGTTGTTAAAAACGGACGTTGAAGAAACACAAACAATCACCAACTTTATGTCGACCGAGTTGCTTGACAAAATTTTTGAAGCGTTCAACCCTTTGGGAGATTTCATCAGAGGCGTGCTTGTTCCCGTTGCAGGTTAATTATAACAAAAATTCAGGCTTTGCTTTTTGCAAGGCCTATTTTTTTGCGCCAAATTCTTAAATTGAATTTTTTAGCGTTCATTTTTGAACAAGGTTTGCTTTTGGCAAAACACGGATCTTTTGTGCGACAAGATAGTGCTTGTAGGTTTGTGCAAATAGACAATATGAGACAATGATTTTGTTTTCCTTGACTATATGAAAACTTTAAAACGCGCCTATCCACCAAGACGTCGCCTTGAACTTTTGCATTTTCTCCTCCTTTGAAGCTACACCACCACGCGCAATCTATGTCAGACATAATTGCAAGAAAAGAACAAATGTTCTAATAATGTTAGGAATTATGATGATTTTAACTAGATTTTGATCAAATATTATATATATTTCCTAAATTTTGCTGTTTACCACCATATTATATCTGCGTTATGTCTAAAAATTTTAATTATGACAAAACGATCCTTATATAATTTTTGTTTTACGTCTGCCGAGCGTCGGCCTTTTTAAAAAAATATAATTTGAATAATTTTTGTTTTCACTACTTTCATTTTGTTTTGCCTGTTTTTGCTTCCTTGAATTTTGTTTGACATATTTCAAACACCAACTTTTTAAATTTTGACAAAATCTAGACAGGTAATTGTTTTGCGTTCATTTTTAATTTTAAAATTTTAAAAATTTTATTAACTATACATTTTACAAACGCGACGCTTTATAATTTTTGTAAATGACAACAATTGTTGTGATGTTTCACGTGAAACGTTGCTTTTTACTTAAAGCCTTTCAAAAAATTGTTTCACGTGAAACAAGATGGGCAATAATTTCCAAATAGGAGCACGGAAAGGCAAGTAAGGGGCAATTCTTTGTTTAAAATTGACAAAATGACACTTTGGTAGTCCGAAATTTTGAATATTTTCCAAATTATTCTGTCAGAATGGCTCTTTCAACCACCTAAAATGTGGGAAAATTGTGGATAAAGTGAGCAAAAAGTGGAAAAATAGGCCATTTTTCCACAAAAATACCACAAAAAGGGGTGTTTTTGTGGAGATTTGAGCCTTTTTAAGACGTTGTAAATTTGTCCTAAATTTGGCTCATTTTGGAGTGTTTCCCTTGTTTTAACTCAAAATTTAGGTCAAAAAGGCTTCTTTGCCAAATTTTCCAAAAATCTTTTCCTAAAATTTTAAATTGAACCAATAGTTTGACAAAAAAATCAAAAAGAAAGCCAATTCAGAAGGAATAATTTGACGATAAAAACAAAATTGTTTTCTAAAAAATAACAATTTTGTTGTTTTTCAAATTTGCAAAATTAAATTCATTAAAAATTTCATGTATTTATAAAAATTCTTTAAAATAAGAAAATTTTTTGAAACGTTTTTAGGAGCGCCGTTGGGCGTTGATGGAAATGTTTGGGTTCTTCATCAGTTTTCGGCAGGCATTAATCAAAATTTTATAGCGTCAGACTAAAAAGATATAAACTAAACGCATTGCAATTGGTCGCAAACAAGTTGAATACTCTTTTTCCTCTGGTAAAGACTTTTAACCCTAAAAGAGCCAATGCAATAAGCACTACCAAACCCAATTTGGTGAAAGTTAAAGGTTCAAATAAACAAACTCATAAAGGTGCAGATCGTTTGGCAAACAAATCAATTCAAATGGAAAAATTACGTATAAACATCTCAAAACAGCAAAAATACTGCCAAAAGGCATCAAAAAGCACCAAAAGTGCAGTGTTTACTATACAATAGCGAACAAACCAACCAAATTGTTCACTAAAACAACGTAGCAACAGATAGATATAATGAGTGTTTTCTTTGCTTAAATACACAGCGAATCAAAGTCAACAACAGTATCTTTTACAGCTAAAAAGAAAAATAAAGGCCTACTGCCAATAAAATTGATATTCCCAACTCAACAAAAGAAAAGCATTAAACAATACAAAATAATTGAAAATATCAAAACCTAAATCTGCAAATACACAACCCAAGCAATTTTCACAGGCACCAAAGTTAAACAAAAACAAAAGTCGTTTCTTTTTAACAAAAATTAAACTTGTGCACACCCTATGTCAGACATAGCAAGCAACAACCAAAAAAGCAATCTTGCAAGAAAAGACGGTATCGGTCAAAAGTTTACATCAACAAAACTCTCTTTGGGTAAATAATTGCAAACAAAGGAGTAAACTAAAAATGCAACAAGTAAATTTATTGATGAATGACAGCGAGCAACAACTTTCAGATATTCTTTGTCAGTACGTAGACAAAAACTCGGTGTTTTTGTGTGTTGGGTGCGACAAAGTCTTTTCCGACAGTCTTGGACCAAAAGTTGGAACTTTGCTCAACCTATATATGAAACACCCTTTGTTTGTGTACGGAGTGGAAGGCAACTGCATAACGGCCAAAAACCTTTTGCATTGTTACAACTTTGTAAAAAGTTTGCACAAAAACAAAAGGCTTGTGGTAATTGATGCGGCTGTCGGTACGCCCGAGCAAGTGGGTTGTGTGCAAGTTTTCAATGGCGGATTGGAGCCGGGAGCTGCAACAAACAAAAATTTGCCCAAAATTGGTGACGTTGCAGTCGTAGGTGTTGTTGGCGAAAAGGGAATGGGAGATTTTTATACAACGAATTTGCACAAACTAAAACTTGTGGAAAAGATGGCGACAATTATATCAAGCAGTATATGTAATTCGTCAATTTTTAAGGATAATTAAAAAAGGTATATATATAATATATCAAAATGACACCCATACGCACAATTTGACACTTGCAACGACGTATGGTAAACTACTAAAGAATTTCATACCAAAGGAGTATACATGGATCAATCTAGAAAAAGAAAAATCATAACTGCCGGTGTTGTAGTTCTTGTTTCCTTGTTGGCATTTTACATTTTGTTCAGCACTTTGGAAAGCCAAAACAGATCGGTAGAATATTTTCACACCACCTTCAAAGAACATTTTGAAGAAGGTCTTTACGCATCCGTTTACGTATCCAACTACGAAGTGCGTGTCACTTACAAGCCTGGAACGGTAATAAATGGTGTAACTTACGGAGCAAATGCACAACGTGGCAATCCTGCAAGATATTACGACACGGCGTTTTATGCTCCCAGCAGAACGTTGGTTACCGACTATCTCAACCAAGCATATGCAAACGATACGACGGGCATTTTACAACAAACAACGGTAACCTATTCCGACCCCAACGCCAACGCGTGGATGAGTTATCTTCCCACGTTGTTTCTCATTGGAGGATCAGTTTTTGCCGTTTTGTTTTTGATTAGAGCAATGAACAGACAAAACGCATCAAACGTAGATTTTGGCAAATCCCAAGCAAGAATTGTCAAAAACATCAAAGTGCGTTTTTCCGACGTTGCAGGCGCAGAAGAAGAAAAAGAAGAATTGCGCGAAGTTGTGGACTTTTTGAAACAACCCAAAAAGTTTTTGGACGTAGGAGCAAGAATTCCTCGTGGTGTTTTGCTTGTTGGCCCTCCCGGCACAGGTAAAACCTTGTTTGCAAAAGCCGTCGCAGGCGAAGCAGGTGTACCTTTCTTCTCTCTCAGCGGTTCGGACTTTGTGGAAATGTTTGTTGGTGTTGGTGCCAGCCGTGTAAGAGACGTTTTCAACCAAGCAAAAGCAAACATGCCTGCAATCATCTTTATTGACGAAATTGACGCAGTCGGTCGTCAAAGAGGTGCAGGTTTGGGTGGTGGCCACGACGAAAGAGAACAAACGTTGAATCAATTGCTTGTTGAAATGGATGGTTTTGAAACCAACACAAGCGTAATTGTTATGGCAGCAACCAACCGTGCAGACATTTTGGACCCTGCATTGTTGCGTCCGGGCAGATTTGACCGTCAAGTGTACGTCAATCGTCCCGACGTAAGAGGCAGAGAAGCCATTTTAAAAGTTCACTCTCGTGGCAAGCCCTTGGCAGGCGACGTTGATTTCAAAGCCTTGGCAAGAATTACTGTCGGTTTTACAGGTGCCGACTTGGAAAACCTTCTCAACGAAGCAGCAATTTTGGCAGTTCGCGCAGGCAGAACAATCATCACGCAAGACGATTTGAACGAAGGTCTCAACAAAGTTGAAATGGGCCCCGCCAAAAAGAGCCGACTTGTTACCGAACCGGACAAACGCATCACAGCATATCACGAAGCAGGCCACGCAATTTTGGCAAACTCGTTGAAATATTGTGATCCCGTTCACGAAGTAACCATCATCCCCAGAGGCATGGCAGCAGGTTACACAATGACACGTCCCGACAACGACGACAACCACGTTTCCAAGCAAAAATTGTTGGATCGCATCACAATGACGTTGGGTGGCAGAGTTGCCGAAGAATTGGTAATTCAAAACATCAGCACAGGCGCAAGTGCCGACATCAAGAGCATCACGTCCACAGCCCACTCTATGGTTGTTGAATGGGGCATGTCGGAAAAACTTGGACCTTTGTACTATGGCAGTGAAGGCGAAGTATTTCTTGGAAGAAACTATCAACAACACACAAGCTACTCGGAAAAGGTGGCAGGTTTGATTGACGAAGAAATTCGCGCCATTGTGGAAAGTTGCCACAAACGTGCAACGGAAATTTTGACGGAAAAAATGGACGTTTTGCACAATATGGCAAGAGTTTTGTTCGAAAAAGAAACAATTCACGCCGAAGAAATGGAAATGCTTATGCAAGGCAAATCGGTAAAAGAAGTTTGCCAATATATTGATGAGCATCAAGCCAAGTTGGAAGATATGAAGGTTGCAAACCAACCCACGACAAAAGAAGAGGCACAACCTCAAAAGGTGGACGAACAAGCCAACCAACAAAGTCAACAAGTCGACCAACACGAAAACGACCAACAAAACTAAATAAAATTTGACAAAAAGTCTGTTCAGACGGAACAGACTTTTTTGTTGCAATGAATAAATCGTCAAAGAATAAGGCAAACTTTTGGTATGAAAAACCTTTGGGAAAGAGTGGCAACCGCCGTCTTGATTGTTATTGGTGGCGTGTTTGTTTTGGTTGCGCTGTTGTCGCTGTTTGGAAGACTTACCATATTCAATTCGCAAGGCGCGTTGGCAGTGGACGTTGCCGTTCAAGTTTTGATGACCTTGTTGGCAATGGTGTTTGTTGGGTTGTCGGCATTTGTGTTGTATAGATGCTTTTCAACAACGGTTATGCTGAAAGAGATTATGCTCAACAAAGATTGTTGCTCGTCAATGCGAATTACCAAAAAGGCCGTGCACTCTGTCGTGGAAAAATGTACCGAAATGGTTGACGGCGTAAACGTGCTAAAAATAAAAATGTTTCCTTTGCCTAACAGCCAAGTTGCGCTAAAAATTTACGTCAAACTGCAAGGGGAAATTACCCTTTTGGACAAAGTAAGGTTTATGTTGGAAGAAAGCCTAAAAAAGACGTTGGGCTACACCTTTGACATAATAGAGTTTCAAATTGCGCAGTTCAAAAACGATTTTCGCCCCAACGAAGAACAAGCGACAAAACAAGCAACTTTGCAAAGCGCACAACGCAAATATATGCAAGATTGTCTAAAAAACCCCGCCAACACCCAAGACCCCACTCCCAAACCCGCCTCCAAGTCAACGAAAGTTGACTGAAAAAACAAAACGTAAAACGCCCTTTTTTGGGCGTTTTTTTATTTGTCAAGAGCAAGGGTGTTTTCCGCAAAATGGCACAAAGGTCTTGACAAGAGAAACTCCGTGATATAATAAAAGTAGATAAACCGTTTGACTTTTGGTATTAAGCCAAAAAGCCAAGCGGAAATGGAATATACCAACCAAGACAAAGTAAAGCGCGAATGGGACAAGTACGGCAACCTTACGAAAGAATGGCTTTACAACAAAACCACACAACAATGGGAATTGATGTTGGAAAACGTTTACCAAGACCCAGTCACAGGCGAAGACAAAAGTGACAAAAGAGAATTGCAACGCACTATTGACAACTATGCGTCAAGGGCTTACAATTATTTATACGATGACCTTGGTCAATTGCAACAAGTACAAACGATGCAAAATGGCGTAGAAGTGTTCAAGACGGAAGTGGAAAAACAAGGCACACGTTTGAGCAAAGTATTGAATATCAAAGCCCGTCAAGCCCAAGTGTTCCTGAGCCTCAGTTTGCACCTCGACATCCTGCATCAAGATAATAATTTATAAAGGAGAAGATTATGATAAGTTTTTCTGGGGACTTTTCACAAAAAACCAAGCGCTTTATGTTGAATAATGAATCAAAAGCCAACGCGGTGGCATCTTTGGTTGTTTTTGTTATAACGTTGATAGCGTTGGTATTTGTTGGTTACTATTGGGATTGGATTGTTTTATGGTTTATAATTGCGCCTATACTTATGCTTGTGTTTTCTTATACTTCTTATAGAAATCCGTCGCAAGACGTTTTGGATTTGATTATTCCCACCAGCATAGTGATAGATGGTGAAGAAATTGTAAGTGAGGGAAAGAAATTTTATCTCAAGAGAAACCTTTCGCAAGTTAAAAAAGTAATAGACTATGGTGAATGGTATTATCTTGTTTTCTATTATGAGCATAGATGCATGAGATTTGTTTGTCAAAAAGATTTAATAAAAGAAGGCACGATAGAACAATTTGAAAAACTTTTCGAAGATAAATTGGTAAGAATTACAAAATGATTATCCCCTTTTGCTTTAAGAATGAACCATAAATAAAGAAAACATTTAGATGCTAACACAAACAAAACTAGGCGAGGCTACCTTTTAGGGCGACCTCGCCTTTTTTCTCCCTTGACAACCCATTTTTCTCAATATCTAATTTAAATACCTACCCATTCGACACCAGAGGCAACTTGGTTGCAAAATGTGTTTACGACTATACAACTACGTCGTTGGATTTCGCCAGATTCAATCGAATATTTAGAGCCTCAAAGTATCAATGGTTTAAACTTATATTGCTATTGCCACAATAATCCGATTATGAATGTAGATCCGAATGGACATGCTTGGTACAATGTTTTATGGGATTGGGCAAACACTATCGCAGGTTTTTTAAATCCGATTAGTACAATGACTGCTATAGGTGCTATTGTTACTTCTGCTTTTAATGGTAATTGGTCTGGTTTGGATATTAGAAAGGAGTATAATATATTATGAGAAAAATATTTATTGTATTTTTATGCATATCATTAATATTAGTATCATCATGTACAGATAAAAGAAAGTGGAATTTTGAAAAACCATATACTGAGGTGAAAAAAATATCTTTAATTTATGTAAATGGAAATATAGATTTTGATGAAATAATAAAAAAAGAAGCAATAAAAATAAT
>JAFQWS010000053.1 GCA_017407305.1 Clostridia bacterium | reverse complement strand
TTGTAAGAGCCAACAGAGGTGTGTTTGCCAAGTGCGGATTGGATTGCCAAAACTACACGGCCACTTGTTTGTGTTGCGCCTGCTACAAGGTAAGCTTCTGTGACGGATTGAGGTACGCCCTTTGCATTGAGTTCGACTTCTGCTGCCAAGATGTCTTCAACTTTTACACCTGTGAAGCTTGCAATGTAATCTTCTTCTGCTGCTTCATAGATGCCTTTGTCGCCCCAGCCTGCGGAAAGGTTTGTCCAACCTGTTGCGGAATCTTCGGAAATGACAACGCTTTCGATTGTGTCGCCTTTGACTGTAACTGTTGCTTCGCAACCATAGTAGGTGCCTGCTGCCCAAGGGTTTTCATAGTGATAAGAACCTGTTGTTGTGACGGGTTGTGTGCAACCTGCCAAAACTGCACAGCATGCAACAGCCATAACAACTGCCAATACTACTGCCAAATATTTTTTCATATTTTTCTCCTTTTGCCACGTTGTGGCATAAAAAATTTTATACTAGTTTGAAATGGACATAGTTTTACATCCTAAATGAGTATACCACTTGTCAACTTTTTTGGCAAACAAAATTGAATAAGTTGTGATTGTTTTTTGGGTAATTATTTAGTCATAAATTTCGTCAATTTTAATTATATTCAATCGTATTGTTTTCGTTGAAAGTGATTGTAGCAAAAAAAATACAAAAAAACGCTTTGACAATGATTTGTCAAAGCGTTTTTGAAGTATAAGCTTTTTTACCTTTTAGGCGACTTTGTCTTGTTTGGTTTTTTGTTGTTTGTCGTTGAGTGATTCCAACAACTTGCTGGTGATGTTTTTGACGCTTTCGTCATAGTTGCCCAAATCCACCTTGTCCAACACGTTTTGAAGGTTGTACTCCTTTTTGAGATATTCTATTGTTTGAAAACCAATGATTGTTGTGGCAACACCATTTGCCATTCCTTGCACCGAGCAGTCGATTGCAGTTGCCACCACTTCTCCCAAAAGGGGAATTCCTTTGAAAAAGCCACCCACGGCATTTGCAATGCTTGTTCCTGCATTGAAATTGGCAACTCCCATTGCCAAAAGAGAGTTTGTCATAACTTTTCCATAAATTTTGAGCAATCTGGGATAGGTAGGTCTGAAACCATACAAAAAGACAATGTCTTTTATCATTTTCAAATTAGCAGTTGCCACCACCAACGTGTCTAAAGTTGCGTTTTGCGACAATGCAGTGCCAATGGCAACGTCTTTTGCCGTGTTGAAAACAAGTTTGCTTCCTTGCTTTTTGACGTCCGTTTGGTAAAGGTCCGTCAAGGCAGTTTTTATCAACTCGTCATCTTTTGACAAAAGAGCATATTCAATGGCATCCATCTTCTCGGAAGAATACCAACTGCCGTTTTCCACGTTTTTGTTGAAATCTACAAATTTTTCTGCCAACTCTTTGCGCAAAGATTTGTTGTGCTTGATTGCCTTTTTTACGTTGTGACGTGATACGTCAATTTCAAATGATTTTACGTTCATCAATTTGCAACAAGGTACAAGATAAAAGAATATAAACACCAATACCGAAATTGCAATGACACCATAACCCAAATATTGGTTGAGTTGGTAGCTTTTGTAGGAAAAATCAACCAAAGTTACTGCAACCAAAATTCCCAAAGCCGTCAAAATAAGGTATATAAACGTCTTTACGTTTTTGTAATTTTGCTTGTTTACATACTTTTCTTCATATTCATACAAGTCCATTTTTTTTGGCTGTTGATTTTTTTTCATAAGAGCCTCCTTTGAACTTTATGCATTATACCATAAAATAAAATACTTTTCAATAGCAAAAAGCACACCACGTTCTTGGTGTGCTTTTGAGTATTTTTTATTGTTTTTAGTATGCGCGAGCAATGAGGGTGACAACGGGATTTTCGCATTGGTGTCCACAAATGGAACAGGTCGTTTGGAAAGGTTGTTCTTCTTTGAGCATAACGCGTACCGTTGCTGCAAATTTTTCTTTGACAAGCGCTTCGCATTTGGCATCTACGTCCCAAACAACTTTTGCAAAGCAGTTGTCGTTGAGTGCTTGTTCAATTTCTTCAATGTTGTGGCAAACGCGTGTGTGTTCGTCTCTAAATTGCAAGGCTTTTTGATACATATTTTCGTGCGTTTTTTCCAATAAATCCAACACCGTTTGGTCCACGTCGTCCAAAGAAATTGTGTATTTTTGGTTGTCGCAACGTTCTGCAACGGAAATGACGTTGTTTTCGATATCTCTAGGGCCCAATTCCAAACGAAGGGGAACGCCTTTCATTTCCCATTGGTTGAATTTCCAACCGGGAGATTGGTCGGAATCGTCCAAGTAGGCACGAATACCCTTTTGTTTGAGTTGTTGCAAAACTTCTTGGCAACGTTCAACAACACCGGGTTTTTTGGATGCGATGGGTACAATGACAACTTGAATGGGGGCAACTTTGGGAGGCAACACCAAACCACGTTGGTCGCCGTGTGCCATAATGAGTGCGCCAATAAGTCTTGTGGATACGCCCCAACTTGTTTGCCATGCGTATTTCAAAACGCCGTCTTTGTCCAAGAATTTGATGTCGTATGCACGAGAGAATTTGTCTGCAAAGTTGTGTGTTGTGCCTGCTTGCAAACTTTTGCCGTCTTTCATCATTGCTTCCATACCATAGGTTGCAACTGCACCGGCAAACTTTTCTTTTTCGCTCTTTTGTCCAACGTAAACGGGCAAAGCCAACACTTCACGAGCAAAATCACGATACAAATACAACATATCAATCGTTTCTTTTTGTGCTTCTTCTTCCGTTGCGTGTACCGTGTGACCTTCTTGCCACAAAAATTCACTTGTTCTCAAAAAAGGTCTTGTAGTCTTTTCCCAACGAACGACGTTTGCCCATTGATTGTATTTGTAGGGCAAATCACGATAGCTCTTGATCCACTTGGAATACATTGAACAAATGATTGTTTCACTTGTGGGGCGAATAACGATGGGTTCTGCCAAGTCGTCACTGCCTGCTTTGGTAACAAGTGCAACTTCGGGTGCAAAGCCTTCGACGTGTTCGGCTTCCTTTTGCAACAAGGAAATGGGAATAAGCATAGGGAAATAGGCATTTTGGTGGCCCGTTGCCTTAAATCTTGCATCCAATTGACTTTGGATGTTTTCCCAAATGCCATAACCATAAGGACGAATAACCATCGTGCCTTTTACAGGTCCATAGTCAACAAGTTCCGTCTTTTTCACCACGTCGGTGTACCATTGGGGGAAATCTTCGTTGATGTCTGCAATATCTTTTACAAATTGATTTGCCATAATTTGCTCCTTTTTGTAAATTCCAATAGATTATACACCACCATTTTACTTTTGTAAACTGAACACACTTTTTTGCATAAAAAAAGTGGCAAACTGCTGTTTGCCACTTTTGATTTTTTGAAAAATTATTCTTCTTCCTCTTCTTCGTAAACGATATATTCCAAACCAATGGAAATGAAGGAACCAGATTCTTCTTTGTTTTCTGTCGTCAAGATGATGTCGCCGTTGCTGTTGAACAAGAATACGTATTCACCACAAACGTCGTAGGTTGCCCAACTGGATTCTTGAGGAATTGTGTTGGAGTGTTTTACAACTTCGTATTCGTTTTGGGACAAGTCAACTGTGTACAAGTAACTGTTGGAATCTGTGTAGTACAAAACGTTGCCGTTTTCGCCACCGACACCGACAAGTGTGAGTGCAAGTGTGTTGCTGTCTTCGGGCAAGATGAAATCTTTTTCAGAAGAACTTTGTGTCAAAACAAACAAGTCGTACGTGATGGGTGATGCCAAAGGAACGATTGTTGCTGTTACTGCAATGCAGTTTTCCGTGCCGTTGTTGTATGCAACATAAGTTGCGGAAAGTGTGCCTGTAAGGTAGGAACTTGTTGCAAAGACAACTTGTTCTTGAGGATTGGTTGCTTTTGCATTGATTGCATAGATGCCGTCAACGTGCAACAAATCGGACGTCTTTGTGTAATAAATCCAGCCATTGTTTGCAGATACGGGAACGAAAGTTACGTTGTCTTGTTTTTCAATCAAAACTGTTTCTTGGCTGTAGCCGGGAAGGAAACTGCAAAGTGCGCCGTCTTTGTCAAGGTAACTTGCAACAAAACCATATTCGTCATATCTAAAAGAAGATACGCTTTGGTTTTCTTTGCTCATACGAACTGCCGTTGCGTTTTCTTGGGACAAGTCTGCACAATATGCATAGGTAAAGTCTGCTTCGTCGCCGTGTTCGTCTGTGCCTTTTTCTTTTGCTGTGTAAACTGCATAAACTTTGCCGTCAACTTGCGTCAAACGAACTGCTGTTGCTCTGTCTTTCAAAACAAGGTGTGTTTGTGTGTCAGAACCATTGAGTCTGCAACTGTTGATGAGCATTTCTTCCGTCTTTGCATAACCTTGTGTGTCCAAGTTGTAGTTGTTTGTTCTGTAATACAAACGATCGCCAAACACGAAAATGCCTTCGCCTTCGGTTGTGGTTGTGTTGCCTGTTGCAACTACGTAAGGAACGACCACTTGTGCTTTTTCATAAAGTGCCTTGCTGATGGACAAAACTACGTCGTCGTCGTTTTCATCATAGTACATGTTGACAAGGTCTGCCAAGTCGGAAACTTTGATACGGATGATTTGACCATCTTTGATGTCCGTTGTGTAAGCGTTGGTAATTGTGTCGCTTCCTTGATAATTGTTGACGTAATAAATCCAGTCACCATCTGTTGCGTTGACTCTTACTGCAACACCACCGTTGCTTTCGACACTTTCTACTGTGGGGATGAAGGTGTTGGGAACAAATGTATTGTTAGGGGTGCATGCGCCCAAAACCAACGTCAACGCCATGACGCTGAGGATGAACAATGCTACCAATGTCTTGTTTTTGCGTGAGTAAACCATATTTTTTGAAAAACTCCCTTATATTTTACATACTTGGTTATTATAAAGGAAATAGTCGCAAATGTAAAGTAATTTTTTATTTTTATTGTTAAAAACACACACTTTATCGCTTGACGGTGATTTGTCCTGTGTCTGCATCTTGGTATAACAACCAAAAACCTTGTTCTCCGTTGTCCAAAAATACAAAATCTTTGTCTTGAACCTTTCTTTCTCCCGGTATTGCATAGCACAAATATTGCGGTTGACCATCGTTTGTCAAAACTCCCAAGGCAAAATATTTGTCCTTGCAATCAATTTTTACAAAAAATGAATTGTCAAAAGTTTTCATCAACGGCTCGAAAGGTGGAAAGGTTATCAAAAGACGTGTCAATTCTTCTTTGACCGTTTGGTAATAGTTGTCCCCTGTTTTTGCCGAATAGTACCTTTCAAATGCAGTGGAATAGTCTTTGACTGCATCCAATCGTTTTTGAGAGAGTTTTTTCAGTCCTTCCACGTCCACTTTGAGGTCGTCGGGGTAAAAGCTGTTCGCACTTGCCACAAATTGCTCGTATTGGGTGGGTTGTTGGTCAAAAGTCACCACGTTTCCCACCGTTTTTGCTTGAACAATTTCGTCCAACATAGCGACGATTTGATTGTCAAATCTGCCCAATGAACCACTTGCCACAGGATAGTTGACGTCACCTGAAAATGCCAACAAAACACTTATTTTGTCGCACTTTTCCACGTCCAAAGTAAAAGTTTGCTCGAAGGTTTCCAAAGGAATTTTAATTATGTTTTCTTGAATTTTCAACACCAAAAGCCACTGCCCCAAAAATGGTGAATTTGCGTTGCAAACGTACACGTTGCCATGACAATTTTTGTCAAAAATAAGTTTGAGCATACCACAAATTCTTTTGTTGGGCTTGGCAAACAGCCCGTTGAGTTGACTTAAAACAACAATCTTTTTATCGTACATTTCATCACCCTTTTTTTGGGGCAATTTTACCCTTTTGCCCTTGTCGTTTTTGCACAATTTTTGTTGGCATTTGCTATATTTAGAAAAAATTATTGTTGAAATTGCAATTTGTGTGTGATATAATAATTGGAAAGGAGATTTTACTGACTATGAAAGACATTAAAAAAGACGTATTGGACACTTTTTTGCGTATGGTCCAAGTGGATTCGGAATCATTTAACGAAAAGGCAATGGTCGATTTTTTGCAAGAAGAAATTGCTTTGCGCAAATGGGATTGCAAGACGATTGTGCAACCCGTTTCCATTTCCAACCTTTCCAAAGATTTGCACCTTCCCTTTACAAAAGAAGAAATTGAAAAACAAACTTGCCAACTTGCCGTCGTGATTGAAGGTAATGACGACACCAAAGAACCCATCTATTTGTGTGCTCACATTGACACCGTTGCCCCTGGTAAAGGCATCAAACCCATTGTGGAAGATGGCGTAATAAAAACGGACGGAACGACAATTTTGGGTAGCGATGACAAATCGGGCGTTGCATCAATTGTTTGCGCTGTTGACCAAGTGTTGAAAAACAATATTCCCCACGGCAAACTTGTGTTGTTGTTTGTTGCATTGGAAGAAAAAGGTCACATTGGCGCACTTCATGCCAACGTAAAAGATTTTGGCGTGAACTACGGCTACGTTTTTGACACGGGCAACGATATCGGCCGTTTGGTAAAACGTGATCAACACGGACGCACCTTGCGTTTAACCGTAAAGGCAAAACACCTTCAAAACCACGCAATGTCTTGCCTTGACAACAACAGCTTGACTGCCACAGTTGATTTGATGGCTCAATTCCCCAAAAAAGTTTATGATATGGAAGATATCACTTTTTGTCAGATCACTCGTTTGGACAATACCTATGAACCTGGTTATATGGTGCCTCGCCAAACGGACGTTAGATACACAATGCGCAGTTTTGACCTTGACAAATTGGATGCACTTTGCAAAAAAGTATGCGACCTTTTGGACAATTTTAAAATGGACAACATTGAAATTTCTTACACCATTTCTCCCCAACTTACATATGGTTATGACATGACAAAGATGCCTCGTGGTCAAGAGTTGATGGATAAAGCCGTTGAGTGCATCCACGAAATGGGTTTGACGGAAGAATACATCACCACCGGTTTGGGCGGACACGACTCGTCAGTCTTTATTCGTGAGGGTGTTCCTTCCTTAGTTTTGGCTTCCGGTATGCGCAACATTCACACCTGCCAAGAATATATTTTGGTAAAAGACTTGGAAAACTGCGCAATTTTGACGCAAAAACTTATCCAAAAAGCCTGAATAGGAGACTTTTATGAAAAATACCGTTGCAATTATGTACGATTTTGACAAAACTTTGTCTACCACCGACATGCAAGAATATACCTTTTTCCCCGACCTTGGTGTTACTGCAAAAGAGTTTTGGACGGAGTCCGACTTGTTGGCAGAAAAACACGATATGGACTACATTTTGTCCACCTTGTTGTTGATGAAGGAAAAGGCAACTGAAAAAGGTATCCCTTTCACGCGCGATTATTTGAAAGATTGTGGCAAAAATATTGTGTTGAACAAAGGTGTGTTGGATTGGTTTGACCGTATAAACAAGTTTGGAGAAAACTTGGGCTTGGAAATAAAACACTACGTCATCTCTTGCGGTCTTAAACCCATGATTGAAGGTTCGCCCATTTTCGACAAGTTTGAAAAGGTCTTTGCTTGTGATTACATATACGACAAAAACGGCGTGGCTCTTTGGCCTGCTTTGGCAATCAACTACACCAGCAAACTGCAATTTTTGTTTAGAATAAACAAAGGCATTGAAAAGGTGTCCGACCACGAAAAAATGAATATTCATATGAACGAAGATTTACGTCCCGTTCCACAAGAAAATATGATTTATATCGGCGACGGATTGACCGACGTTCCCATTATGAAAATAACTCGTCAATGCGGTGGCCGTTCGGTGGGCGTTTACTTTGAAGAAAGTCAAGGTCAATATTTGGTGGAAGATCACCGAGTGGACTTTTTTGTAAAGGCTGACTACACCGTGGGCAGTGAAATGGACAAGGCTGTAAAAGCCATTTTGCAAGAAATAAGCGCAAACGTAAATCTCAAAAAATTGCAAAAAGCAAATAAAGCAAGTTAATTAAATTAAAAACCCGACAATTTTGTCGGGTTTTCTTTTTGTAAAAAGCAATAAAAATGCCCAACTAAAAAGTTGGGCATTTGTGTTTTTGAAGTTGATTATTCTTCTGTCACTGTGTAGTGAGAAGATTTTTTGTTTTTCTTGTCGGGGTTGATGAAGATAACTGCAACAATGCCTGCTGCTGCAAGTACGGAAACGCAAATAAGAACGATTTTCCATACGTCTTGAGAAGTTGTTTCTACTTCTTCTTCAGCAACTTTGATAAGCAATTCGAAGTAGCTGTCGTTTTCTACAAGGTCATAGCTTTCGCCTGTTGCAACGTTGCCGTATGCGTCTTGTGCTGTATAGACAATTTTGAAGAAGTAGTAAGAATAGGTTTGTTCTTCGCCTTCTTTAACTTTGTCTGCGACTTTCAAGCCGTTGCCAACGTAGTCGCGTTTTGTATAGAATTTGTTTTCGTCTTCATCATAATAGCTTTCTTTGCCTTCGACAACACCTTCTTCACTGTCATAAATGAGTTCCCAGTTGGAATCAAGGTTTTCTTCAGACGTGCCACCTACCCAAACGTAAACTTTGTATTGGGACGTTGTGGAACTGCCTTCTTTGTCTTGAACTGTTGTGGAAGGAGCAGAGAAAGATTTGCCTGCGACAACACCGTTGTTTTGAAGTGTACGACCAACGGAAAGTTCGGGTGCACCTGTGTCGATAACTGTTGTTGTGTATTCAACGTAGCTTTCGCCGTTGTCCCAAGAGCCAATGATCAAACCTGCTTGTGCAAGTTGTTGTTTTTCGCTGTCGGAAAAGGCGTCAAAATCAAGTTCGTTGCCTGCAAGGTCTTTGATGGAAATACGGAATTTGTAAATGCCAATTCCTGTAAATTCAAAAGATTCTTGAACTGTTGCCCAGTTTGTTTCAAGGTCTGCATAGTTGGAGGAGGTCAAGTATTTGACTGTAACGTCAAGTTTGTCAACTGCAACGTCGCCTGCAGAGTACTTTTCTGCAACGTTGGGTTTGAAAGCATCTGCTTCTGCTTTGGTGTATTGTGCCGTGTCTTCGTTGATCAAGTTTGTTCTTGTCGTGCCGTCAACTGTGAAGAAATCGGGAACAACGTAACCATCACCGGAAGGTGTGATTGCGGGGATTGTTTGTGCATATTGTTGCAATGCACCAAAGGTAAAGACGGGAGCAAAGTTGTCGTAGCAACAAGTTACGGGTGTGGAGAAACTTGCTGTGTAGTCTGCACCTGTTTTGGAAGAATCTGCTTCTGCAAAGACAAACCACGTGGATTGTGTTGTTGCTCTCAATACTGCCAAAAATTCGTCGTGTGTACCATAGCGTACTGCACTGCCATTTTCAACCAATTGTGCAAAGTCTTCTGCTGTTGTGGGCAAAACTTCTTCCGTCAAATCGGTTGCCAAAACGGATACGTACCAAACTTCTGCGTTTGCACCGTTTGCGCTGTTGGGTTGATAGACAAACAAATCGTTTGTAAGGTGACCACTTTTATATTTTGCACCGTATGCACTGAAAGCATTGCCATTGAGCACTGCAGAATATGCATTGCCGTTTTGAAGTGCATCTGTTGTATCGGCATAGGCTACTGTACCCAAGCAAAGGGCAAGTACCAATACCATAATTGTAATAATTTGCAATTTGTTACTTTTCATTTTTGTTAAACTCCGAGTATAAATAATTCAACCTATGTATTTTACATTGTATTGTTGTAAATGTCAACAAATAGTGAAAAATTGTTGCAGTAATTATATATATTTTAATAATTACATAGGTTGATTGACGTAAAAATTATTCGCTGTCTTTGAATACGTCCAAATGTTTGTCCAAATCAAATCTTTTCCAAGGTTCAATTTGAGGGGGATAGGACACGAAAACCATCCTTTCTTTTGTGACAGGGTGGTCAAATGCCAACTGCACTGCCCACAAAGCAAGGTTGTGTCCTTTTGCCAAAACATCTCCACCATACTTGGCATCTCCAAATACTGCGTGTCCACGACAGGAAAATTGCACTCTTATTTGATGTGAGCGTCCCGTTGCCAATTTGATTTTTACCAAAGAAACTGTGTCGTGATAGTTTTGTAACACGTTGTAACTCAATTCGGCACGTTTTACACCTTCGTCAGAATAGGTGGCAACGTAGACCACGTTGGTCAAAGGGTTTTTCTTCAAATAGTTTACCCAAGTGCCATTTTTTTCTTTGGGACAACCACAAACCACCGAATAGTAGGTTTTTTCCATTGTGCCGTCTTGAATTTGTTTGGAAAGTCTTTCGGCCGATTTGCTGTTTTTGGCAAATACCATAACGCCACCGGTAGGTCTGTCCAAACGATGCACCAATCCCAAATAAACTTCACCCGGCTTGTTGTATTTTTCTTTGACGTAGCCTTTGAGCAAGGTCAACAAGTCAACGTCTCCGCTGTTGTCTGCTTGAGAGGGAAGATTTTGGGGTTTGTTTACCACCAATATGCAGTTGTCTTCGTGCAAAATTTGCACGTCGTCCATTGTGAATTGTTTTTTCATTTTGTTCTTCCTTTGTAAATTGCACTTGCACCACAAGGCAAAAATACGTCTTTTTCTTCGGTGGGCAAACACACTTCGTATGCTTCAATGTCGCCTTGACCAAAAATTCGTGCCAAAACGTTGCGCATAACGGTGGGTTGAAGTCCCGTTGTGTAACTGTTGATAAGCACAAACAAAGGTTTTTCCACCAAAACTTGTTTTACCAACTGCACAAAATCGTACAAGTCGTTTTCCAACTTCCAAATTTCTCCGTTGGAACCCCTGCCATAACTGGGAGGATCAAGCAAAACTGCATCGTAAAACTTGCCACGTTTGATTTCTCTTTTTACAAACTTTCTGCAATCGTCCACGATATAGCGAATTTTGTCTTCTTCCACACCGGACAACTTTGCGTTGAGTTTGCAACGTTCCACCATATTTTTTGCACTGTCAACGTGTGTGACGAAAGCACCTTGTTTGGCACAAGCCACAGTTGCTGCTCCCGTGTAACCAAAAAGATTGAGCACGCTTACTTGTTTGTCACCGATAAGTTGGCGCATAATTTCCCAGTTGACTGCTTGTTCGGGGAAAAGTCCTGTGTGCTTAAATCCCATTGGTTTGACGGAAAAGGTCAAATCTTTGTAGTCCACCTGCCATTGTTCGGGCAAATTGGAAAAATATTGCCAATGACCGCCACCACTTTCGCTTCTGTGGTAGTGAGCGTCCACCTTTGCCACCTTGAAAAAGTCTTTTTTCTTGTGCCAAATGACCTGAGGGTCGGGACGAAGCAGGACGTAATTGCCCCACTTTTCCAACTTTTCGCCGTCGCCTGTGGCAAGAACTTTGTATTGTTGCCAATTTGTTGCTGTTTTCATAAATTACACCACTTTGACACCAATGTTGACAACGTGTCCGTTGACGTCCCATTGTTTGTCACTTTCGAATACTTCGCCACGCGTGATGCTGTTTGCCAAAGTGTCGCCACAAATTTCTTGGGCATACTTTTCAATGGATTTTGCAACTTCGTCACTTGCCGTGTAGCCGATTGCAATGTGGTCGGTAACGACAAAGCCACATTCTTTGCGCATTGATTGTACTTTGGAAACAAATTCTCTTACCAAACCTTCGTCCAACAATTCTTGTGTCAATTCTGTGTCAAGTGCAACGGAAATGCCGTTGTCTTCCACAACGGAGAAACCTTCTTTGTTTTTGGTGGAGATGAGCAAATCATCAATGCCAACAATGACCCTTTCGCCGTTGACTTCAAAAGAATATTGCAGTCCAAGTTTGACCGTTGCAACAAGTTCTTTTGCCTTTGCACCAAGGTTTGCAAAGTAGTTGCGAATACCACCCAACAACTTGCCGTACTTGGGTCCAAGTGTGCGAAGTTGAGGTTTGATTTCATATTGAGCAAATTCGCTCAAATCGTCGTTTTGCACCAAATTTTTGACGTTGAGTTCTTCCAAAATGATTGTTTTGGTTGCATCATCCAACGTTGTGGGGCAAGAAACGTACATTTCTTTGATGGGTTGACGGTTTTTGATGTTGGCTGTGTTTCTGGCACTTCTGCCCAAAACAACGATATCCAAAGCCGTTTCCATATTTTTATTGAGTGTCAAATCAATTGCGCTTTCATCCACGCTGGGGAAAGAGCACAAGTGAACTGACTTGGGTGCATCTAAAAAGAAGTTGGGAACCAAGTTTTGATAGATGCTTTCGCTGATAAAAGGTACGAAAGGAGCAGAAACCTTGGCAACCGTTGTCAACGTCGTCCAAAGAGTCATAAATGCAGATTGTTTGTCATCCGTCCAATCTCCTGCCCAAAATCTTTCACGGCAACGTCTTACGTACCAGTTGGACAACATATCCACAAATTTTTCAATTGAACGTGACGTTTCGGTGATTTCGTATTTTGCCAAACCTTCGTCCACCTTTTTGACAAGTAAATTAAGTTCGGACAACAACCATTTGTCCATCAAGGACAATTTGCAGTCTGCCAAAGAATATTTGCTGGGATCAAAGTTGTCAATGTCGGCGTACAACACGAAAAAGGCGTAAGTGTTCCACAACGTACCCAAAAATCTGCGTTGTGCTTCGCTGACTGCATCCAAATAAAATCTTGAAGGCAACCAAGGGGCTGACGCTGTGTAGAAATGCCATCTTACTGCATCTGCGCCTTGAACGTTAAATGCCGACCAAGGATCAACAACGTTGCCTTTGTGTTTGGACATTTTTACACCGTGTTCGTCACCAACCAACCCCAAAACAATGCAGTTTTTGAAGGGCGCTTTGCCAAACAACAAGGTGGAAATGGCAATCAAGGTGTAAAACCAACCACGAGTTTGGTCCACTGCTTCGGAAATGAAATCTGCAGGGAAGTTTTTGTGGAACAAGTCGTGATTTTCAAATGGATAGTGGAATTGTGCGTAAGGCATTGAACCACTGTCAAACCAGCAGTCAATGACTTCTTTTTCTCTTACGAATTTGCCACCACACTCACAATCGAAAGTTACTTCGTCAATGTAAGGGCGATGCAATTCAATATCTAATCCACAACCGGAAAGATCGTGAAGTTCTTTTCTGCTTCCTACAACGTGAACTTTGCCACATTTTTGACATACCCATACGGGCAAGGGTGTTCCCCAATATCTGTCACGAGAAATGCCCCAGTCAATTACGTTTTCCAAGAAGTTGCCCATACGACCTGTGCCAATGGTTTGAGGCATCCAATTGATTTGACTGTTGACACGCATCAAATCATCTTTGACGGCTGTCATTTTGACAAACCAACTCTTTCTTGCGTAGTAAATCAAGGGGGTGTCACAACGCCAGCAATGAGGATAGCTGTGTTCGTACATCAATTCGGCAAACAAAGTGTTGTCTTCTTTGAGCTTTTTGATGATGATTTTGTCGGCATCTTTGCAAAAGACGTCCGTCAAGTAGTCGCAACCTTCTTTGAATTTGCCGTCTTCGCCCACCATTTGCACAAAAGGTAAACCATAGCGAACACCCACTTTGCTGTCGTCTTCGCCAAATGCGGGTGCAATGTGAACAATACCTGTACCATCGGTGAGGGTTACGTAATCATCACAAACAACGTACCAAGCGTCTTCTTTGACGGAGGCAAAGTTGAACAAAGGTTTGTAGTGCGTTCTTTCAAAACAACTGCCCTTTTGCGTATCCAACACCGTGTAGGTGCCTTCTTCAAAGTGCTTGGACAAAAGTTCTTTTGCCAAAATAAACTTTTCGCCGTCCTTTTGGATTGTGACGTAGTCAAAGTTGGCGTTCATGCACAATGCAACGTTGCTGGGCAACGTCCAAGGCGTTGTCGTCCATGCCAAAAAATAGGTGTCGGTTGTGCCTTCTACCAAAAACTTTGCCACGACGGATTTTTCTTTGACGTCTTTGTAGCCTTGTGCAACTTCGTGAGAGGACAATGCCGTTCCACAACGAGGGCAATAGGGAACGATTTTGTAGCCTTTGTACAAAAGCCCCTTGTCGTAGATGGTCTTTAATGCCCACCACTCTGATTCAATGTAATTGTTGTCATAGGTGACGTAGGGATTTTGCATATCTGCCCAATAACCGACACGGTCGGAAAGTTGTTCCCATTCGCCAAGATATTTCCAAACGGATTTTTTGCATTGTTCGGTAAAAGGTTTGATGCCATAGGCTTCAATTTGCTTTTTACCGTCAATACCCAAAAGTTTTTCCACTTCCAATTCCACGGGCAAACCATGTGTGTCCCAACCGGCTTTGCGCAACACGTTTTTGCCTTTCATAACTTGATAACGAGGAATCAAGTCTTTTATTGAACGCGTCAAAACGTGACCAACGTGAGGTTTTCCATTGGCTGTGGGCGGACCATCGTAAAAAGAAAAACTGCCTTCGCCTTTTGTGGTCGTTTGTTGGAAAATTTTGTTTTCTTTCCAAAATTTCAAAACTTCCAATTCCCTGTCAACAAAGTTGAGATTTGCTGAAACTTTTGTGTACTTGCTCATTTTTATCCTCCAAAATAAAAAAAATCCGTTGTTT
>JAFQWS010000052.1 GCA_017407305.1 Clostridia bacterium | reverse complement strand
TTGCTTTTGGTGGACAATGCTCACGGAGCCTATTTGAAATTTGGCGATGCCCACCCCATTGACTTGGGCGCAGACCTTGTGTGCGACTCTGCTCACAAAACTTTGCCTGCTTTGACAGGTTCGGCATATTTGCACGTGGGAAAAACTGCCCCCGACTTTTTTCAACAAAATGCCCAAAACGCTCTTTCCCTTTATGCAAGTACAAGCCCCTCTTATCTAATTTTGCAATCGTTGGACAACGTCAACAAAATTTTGTACGACAACCGCAACTATTTCCAAACTGCCAAAACAAGACTTCGGACGTTGAAGGAAAATTTTGCAAAAGTTGGTTTTTCTCTTGTTGGACAAGAAAGCCTCAAACTTACCATTGCCCCCAAAAGCTACGGCTACTTAGGATGCGAAATTGCCCAAATTTTGCAAGACAACAACGTTTTTGTGGAATTTTACGACAAAGACTTTGTTACAATGATGTTCTCTGCAAACAACGAGCAAAGTCACTTTGATTTGGTGGGAAGCATTTTGTGTTCGTTAGAAAAAAGACAACCTATCAAAAACACACCCCCCGTGGTGGGCGTTTTGCAACAAGGCGTGAGCCCCAACCAAGCAATTTTTGCCCCCAGCGAGCTTGTGTCGGTGGATGATGCTCTTGGCAAAATTTTGGCAACGCCCACAGTGTCTTGTCCTCCTGCAATTCCAATTGCTACTTGTGGCGAAATTGTTACGCAAAGTGCAATTGATTGTTTCAAATATTATGACGTCAAAAAAATCTTGGTTGTAAAAGACCAAGACAGTTCAAAGGTAAATTTATGAGCAAAACAACACGTGAAGATTCAACAAAAAAACTATCCTTTTTTGGACGAATATCTTTCTTTTTGAACGTGGTTACAATTTTGTTTTACTTGGGATTTGTCGCTGTAAAATTGATAACCAAAAGTGGAATTGATTGGATCAACTACTTGATGCTGACAGCCACAATCATCTATTTGCTTTTCTTTTTGATTACCTTCAAAATGGGTGCAAAGAACACGCAAAAGACGGCAAAAAAAAACCTACAAAAATTTCAAAAGAGTTTTGCTTTTGATCAACGCATTGTTGACGTTGATGTTGATGTTTACGTCAAAAGACGGCAACCCCATTTTGACCATTTTGCTTTCAACGTTTACAATTCTCAACTTGTTTGTGCAAGTGGTGGTGGAAATTGTTATCGGAAAAATCACCAAAAGACTTACGCACGGTGTACAAGTGGTAAAAGAAAAGTTTTTTTCCATTTTCAAAAGAACGGAAGAAAGGACAAAAGAAGAATAGTTTGTCTGAGGCGTTTCCTTTTCAAATAAAACTTCAAAAAAAACGAATCAACCTTAAAAAACGACTTTGCAAAAAACAAATTTTACTTTAACTAAAAAAACAAACTATACAAAAAACAAAAAGAAAAACTCGGCTTTCGCCGAGTTTTTTTGTGCAGAAAATTAAATAAAAAGACCAAATGCAAACTGCATTTGGTATTTGTTTTTATTCTTTTGATGCTTTGTTTACTTTTTCAATGCAGTGGTTCAAAAACAGCGTAGATTCCAAAATTTTGTCAATTTCTTCTTCTTCGAAAAAAGCGTGAAGTGCTCCGTCCAATTTAAATTGAATTTCACTCTTCAATTCAAAAAGCACCGTCAACCCTTTTTGGGTAAGGTCAACAAAAATTTGGCGTCTGTTGTTTTCGTCGGGAATACGTTCAATCAACCCAAATTTAACAAGGTGGTCAATGACTTTTGTAAGTTGTTGGTTGGACATATACATTTGTTTTGCAAGTGCGCTCATTGTGATTTTTCCACTGTGTTTTACACTCACCAAACAAGCCAACTGGGTGGTGGTGATGGGCAATCCGTCCAAAGATACCAAAGCGCGAAAATACTTTCTTATCGTGGGATAATTTGATGCAATCAAATGGGTGATTTCAACAATTTTTTCTTGTTCGTTCATTGTTATGCCCTCCATATTCAAAATATAAAATAAATATTAAAATTTGTCAAATATTAAATATCTTTTCCCCCTTGCCAAAAGGCAAATTGTAGGTTAAAATAGTTAAAAGGAGTATTTTTCAAATGAAAACACTTTACACAGAAAGATTGATAATCAGAGACTTCACAATGGACGATTTGACCGAGTTCAACCAATATTGTTCGGTGCAAGGCGTTGGCGAAATGGCAGGTTGGTCCACCCACAAAAGTTTGGACGAATCCAAAGAAATTCTTTCTCGCTTTGTCAAAGAAGGCCACACGTACTGCTTGGAATTGAAACAAACGGGCAAAGTAATTGGAAGCATTGGCATTGAAGAAAGAAACAACGAAATTTCCCAAAACCTTCAACAAGACGGCGTTTGTGGCAAAGTGGTGGAAATTGGCTACGTTTTGGCAAAAGACCATTGGAATTGTGGGCTTATGACGGAAGCCGTCACGGCCGTTGTGGAAAGTTGTTTTTGCGACTTGCACGTCGATCACGTTATGGTGGGACATTTTCCTTTCAACGTTGCCAGCAAACGCGTAATTGAAAAAACCGGTTTCAAGTATATCAAAACTTTGAAAAATATCTACCCCATTTATGACGGACAAAAGTTGGACGTTTGTTTGTATTCCCAATCGGCATTTGACTTTTTCCAACCTAGACTTGCTCATTTTGACAAGGCGGTTGCTTTGGTGGGTATGTGCGGTTCGGGCAAATCGGTGTTGACGGAAATGTTTGAACAACTTGGTTGGAGCAAAGTTTACTTTGGTGGAGTGACCGTTTCCCAACTCAAAAAAGAAGGTTTGGAAATCAACGAAGCCAACGAACGCGCCATGCGTGAAGGTTTGCGCAAAAAATATGGTATGGGCGCATTTGCCGTGTTGTTGGTGGACGAAATCAAAGAAAAATTGGCACAAGGCAGTCTTGTTTTGGACGGATTGTATTCGTGGAGCGAATTTACCCATTTAGAAAAGGCATTGGACGGCAAAATTTTGTTGTGTGCAGTGGTTACCAATCGTGGACTTCGTTATCAACGTTTGGCAAGTCGCACTTTCAGACCTTTGACCAATCAACAAGCGACAAGTCGCGACTTTTCCGAAATTGAAAACTTGGAAAAAGGTGGCCCTATTGCTTGTGCAGACTACTACGTTGACAACAATGGTACTTACGACGATTTCAGACACAATTTTTACGGATTTTTGGCATATTTGTTGAAAAACTAAAGTATAAGGTTTCAAAGAATAAAGGAGACAAAAGATGAGATACGTTCTTTCCATTGACGTTGGTTCGCAAAGTTTGCGTGGTTGCATTTTTGACCAGATGGGCAACCTCGTGGCAAAAGTACAAGAGAAATATCCCCCCTTCAAGTCCATCAAAACGGGTTGGGTGGAAGTCCATCCGGAAGTTTTTTGGCAAACTTTCTGCAAGGTATGCAACAAATTGAAAGATGAGCATCCCCAATTTTTACAAAAGGTGGAAGCAATGTCGGTGGACACGTTTAGGGACACGGCAGTTTTGTTGGACAAAGACAACAACGTTGTTCGTGACAGCCTTATGTGGAGCGACCTTCGTATTGCAGACGTAAGTCAGCCCGTACCTTTTTGGCGCAGAGTTGCCTTTGCATTGGTGGGTATGACACGCACAATTCATGGTTTGCGCAAACGCATCAGAACACGTTGGATTAAACAAAACGAACCGGAAATTTGGGCAAAAACAAAAAAAATCGTCAACATTTCCACCTTTATCAACTACAAATTGACAGGCAATCTCATTGATGCAGACGGCGCACAAATTGGCAAACTTCCTTTTGACTACAAAAACAGAAAGTGGTCCAAAATGAGTGACATTTTGTTCCCTTTGTACGAAATAACTCACGACTATTTGGTTGACTTGGTTCCTTCCGGACAAAGTTTGGGTGTCGTCAGCCAACAAGCAAGCAAGGAGTGTGGACTTCCTTTTGGGCTCAACGTAATTGCCACAGGCAGTGACAAAAGTTGCGAAACTTTGGGTACAGGTTGTTTACAAGACAACGTTGCCTCAGTTTCTTTTGGCACAAGCGCATCAATTCAATTTTCCACACCCACCTATTTTGAACCGGAACCCATGTTGCCTAGCTATCCCAGTGTGGTAAACGGATATTACAATCCCGAAGTGCAAATTTTCCGTGGTTTTTGGATGGTAAGTTGGTTTGTGGAGAACTTTGCCTCCTCTTTCAAAGAACAAGCAAAAAAAGAAGGCGTTTCCATTGAAGAACTTTTGGACAAAGAAATGGAAAAAATTCCTGCCGGTTGCGATGGCTTGATGTTGCAACCTTTCTGGCAAGGTGGCTTGACCAGTCCCGAAGCAAGAGGTGCAGTCATTGGCTTTACCGACGGACATACGCGCGCTCACTTGTACAGAGCCATCATTGAAGGCATTTTGTTTGCATTAAGAGAAGGGTTGGAACGTTTGGAAAGACGTGGCAAAAAGCACATTGAATTTATCACCGTTTCAGGTGGTGGTTCCAAAAGTGACATCATCTGTCAAATGTGTGCCGACGTTTTGGGCAGACCTGTCAAACGTGCTCACACCTTCGAAAACT